>DATIWA010000027.1:0-6555 GCA_035465515.1 Candidatus Limnocylindrales bacterium
CTTTTTTTCTGGTTTTTGTAGCCATCGCCGCCATGCAGTTCTTCCTGCCCAAGCCGCAGCCGAAACCACAGCCGCAGCCATCGCCGGAACAGCAACTCCCGCAGGCCACGGCAACCCCCGCTGCTCCGGCGCCGGCCCGCAGTACACCTGGCCCGCGAAAGGCCCCAGCCGTCTCTAAGACTCCTGTTCAACAAGCCGCTGCCGAAAGCGAAAGCGTTCTGGAGAACGATCTCTATCGCGTCACATTGACGAATCGTGGCGGCATGGTGAAATCCTGGGTCCTCAAGAAATATAAAGACGACAAGGGCAGTCCCCTGGACATGGTGAACTCTTCCGCCGCACCGTCCCTCGGCTACCCCTTGTCATTCTTTGCCTACGACAAAGACCTTCAGAATAAATTGAACGAAGCGCTTTACGTTGTGCATGCTTCCCCGGACTCGGTCACCTTCGAGTACTCCGACGGGGATCTCTCCGTGCGCAAGGTCTTCCGCCAGGACCAGAAGTACATCATCAGCCTGGAAACAGAAGTGACCCGGGGAGGCCAGCGGGTCACCGCTGTCCCGCAGTGGCCTGCCGGATTGGGCGATCAGGCCAGCCTGGGCTCCTACAGTTCTGCGCGAATTGATTATTACAACCAGGAAGGCAAGGTCGAGCGCAAGGCCAACAGCAGCAGCATCTTCACCGGCAAAAAATGGGTCCCCAACGGACAGACACTCAACGGGCCGTTCAACTGGGCTGCCATCGTTGACCAGTATTTCACCGTTGCTTTCATGCCGGACGCGGCCAAGGGGACGTCGCTCGTGACCCTGAATAACCAGGTGGAGGTTCCCAAGAACCCGGCCAATCCCAATGACACGGCCAAAGAGAAAGTCGCCGTTCTGGGCTTCGCCTTTGGGAACACCGGAGGGGTCACCCAAACCCGCGTGCTCGTCGGGCCCAAGGCAGTGGACGTCCTTGAGGGCACCCAGGCGCAGCCTGGCGGGCCGGACCTGCGCGGAATACTCGACTATGGCACCTTCGGTTTCATTGCCCGCCCGCTCTTTCTGTGGCTGAAATGGACGCACGAGCACTGGATTCCCAACTGGGGATGGGCCATCGCCTTCCTCACCGTGGTGATCACCATGGCCCTGCTGCCGCTGCGCATTTCCAGCATGAAATCCTCCATGAAAATGGCCAAGATCCAGCCGCAGGTAAAAGCCATCAACGAAAAATACAAGCGCTACAGCATCACGGACCCGCGGCGCCAGGAAATGCAGAAGGAGATGTCGGAGCTCTACAAGCGCGAAGGGGTGAATCCCATTGGCGGCTGCTTCCCCATGCTGTTGCAGATGCCCTTCCTGTTTGCCTTCTACTCCATGCTGGGGAATGCGATTGAGCTGCGCCAGGCCAACTGGCTGTGGATCCACGATCTCTCCGCGCCGGATCCGACGCACTTCCTGCCGATCGTCATCGTCATCACCATGTTCATCACCCAGAAGAGCACGCCGCAGGCCGGAATGGATCCTACGCAGCAGAAAATGATGAACTTCATGGGACCCCTGATGATCGGCGGCATCAGCTGGGGAGTCGCATCAGGCCTTTGCGTCTACTGGGCCATCAGCAACCTGCTGGGTTACGTGCAGCAGGTATTCATCAATCGTTCCGAACTGGGCCGGCAGGTGCGCAAAACGATGGAGCGGCGGGCCGCGCGCAAAAAATAAACCGTCTCCAGGCGGTATAATCGCGGGTTGGACAGGTAAAGATGCTTCAGGACAAGGTCGCAGCGGCAAAGAAAATCGATGTACTTCTCAGGAACGTGATCGCTTCAGGCGCATTCAAGCTGAAGTACCGCATTACCGTGAACCCTCCTGTTGCCGTCAGACAGGAACTGGCAGCCCCGGATATCCTCGTCGAGCTGGCCGGGCCGGACAGTTCCCTGGTTCTGGAGCGCGGAGGAGAGCTTTTGCGCTCCCTGGAAACCATTGCGCATGAAGCTCTGCACCTGCATGCCGAAGACCATGACCGCGTGGCCTTTGATTGCCGCGGCTACCGCGCCGCGCGCCAGAATGAGCTGAAGCTGGCCGCCGAGGTGGCTGCCGAAAAAGTCCTGCGCAGCGGCGTTCCGTACTCGTTTGCTCCCATGTCTTCGCGCGAACGGCGCCTGATCCACCTGGCCTTTCGCGATCATGAATCCCTTACCACGCAGAGTGAAGGCGAAGGCGGACGGCGCTATGTCGTCCTCTATCCCAAAGACTACAAGCCGGCCAGGCCCGCGCGGCGTTAAAATCGATGCGCCATGGACGCCCAAAACGTCGGGGAAGCGCCGAATGAAA
The DNA here is from genome assembly GCA_035465515.1 of Candidatus Limnocylindrales bacterium. GTDB lineage: Bacteria > Acidobacteriota > Terriglobia > Terriglobales > Acidobacteriaceae > Angelobacter. The sequence goes on from DATIWA010000027.1 coordinate 2,313, forward strand.
CCCGCCGCCCGCTGGGGCGGATTGCGTTACAGAACTTCTTTTTCTTTGGCCTGTGGACGATTGCCTGGATGTCCGTGCGCGAACTCCACCGTGCCGGCCGCCCGGTATCCGGGATTATCGTAGCTGGGATCGTCCAGGGCGCTATTTTTGCAGCTTTGATGTATATATATCGGATCCGGAAATAAGGCTTTCATTCAATCGCCCATGTCAACCAATGTCTCCATGATCGGCGAAGTCCCCATCTTCGAGTTACTGGATGAGGAAGAACGTGAAGCTCTGTCTCAAATGCTCGACTGCCGGGAGTACAACGCCGGCCAGACGATTTTCGAGTACGGTGATCCGGGCGGCGAAATTCTGATCCTGCGCAGCGGCCGGGTTGAGCTGTTCGTGGAGAGCAGCGGCGGCGAAAAAATCATTCTGGCGGAAAACGAACATGGTGACGTCCTGGGTGAGCTCTCATTTCTGGATGGAGGGCCCAGGACTGCAACCGCCATTGCCCGCGAAGACACGCAAGTGCTCACCATGAACCGCGAGCGCCTGCTGGAATTTATTGACAAGCATCCCCACGCCGCCATGGACCTGCTGACCGTCGTCGGCCGGCGGCTCCGCATTACGGACGATCTGCTGCGCACCCGCGTCTCCCGCAACGTCAACGTGGAAGAAGAAGAACGCCTGACGCTCGGCCAGCGCATTGCCGACAGGGTCGCGGCCTTCGGCGGCTCCTGGACCTTCATCCTGATCTTCGGCGTGTTCATGCTGGTCTGGGTCGTCCTGAACACGGCGGCGCTGTTTTCCCGTCACTTTGATCCGTATCCCTTTATCCTGTTGAATCTTTTTCTGTCGATGATTGCGGCCATGCAGGCCCCGGTCATCATGATGTCGCAAAACCGGCAGGCTTCCAAAGACCGGCTCAAGGCCGATCTGGATTATGACGTGAATCTCAAAGCCGAACTGGAAGTGGCCCAACTGCACCGCAAGGTGGACAACCTGTACGAACGGCTGGAAGAACACCTGACCCGCACCGAGGCCAGAAACCAACTGCGCCGCTAAAACTTCTTCTCGCCCTCTTTGCCGCCCGCCCCATCCATGCAGCGACTGCATGATGGTCTGCCATTGGCCACGGACCGGGGGTTTGCCAACGTCCCGCAGAGGTCTTACGCTCTAATACCAGGCGAAGAGAGATGAATCTGGACGACACCATCGTGGCCATCGCCACGCCGCCCGGCCGCGGCGGCATAGGCGTGGTGCGCCTTGCCGGGGCGGAGTCCCGCGCCATCGCCGCCGCCATGCTGCGGCTGAAGCATGAACTCCAGCCCGGCCGCGCGCTCTTCGGTGACCTGGTCGAGCCGGAAAGCGGCGAGCGCATTGATGAAGTAGTGGTCACATGGTTCGCCAAGCCGCATTCCTACACGGCGGATGACGTGGTGGAAATTTCCGCTCACGGCTCACCAGTCGTTCTGCGGCACATCCTGGAGCTGGCCATGGCGCGGGGCGCCCGTCTGGCGCAACCCGGCGAATTCACCATGCGGGCCTTCCTCAACGGCCGTATTGATCTCACCCAGGCCGAGGCGGTGAACGACCTGATCGAATCGCAAACGCTGTATCAGGCCAAAGTTGCCGCCCAGCAGCTTGAGGGCGTCCTCTCCAGACGTCTTCAGCCCATCAAGAAACGCCTGGTGGACCTGATCGCGGTGATGGAAGCGGGAATTGATTTTGCCGAAGATGACGTTGCCGTGATTTCCGGGGATGAGATTCGCCAGCGCATCAACGCCATACAGCAACCGCTGGAGCAGCTTCTGGAGTCCTTTGCTTACGGCAAGATCGTGCATGAAGGGCTGACCCTGGCTATCGTCGGCCGGCCCAACGTTGGGAAATCCAGCCTGTTCAATCGTCTGGTGGAGCGCGAACGGGCCATTGTTACCGCCACCCCCGGAACCACCCGCGACCTGGTGACAGAGACCGTATCACTGGGTGGAATACCGCTGAAATTGGTTGATACGGCCGGAATCCGCCAGGCCAAAGATGAAGCCGAAAGCATCGGTATCCGCAAGTCCTATGAAGCCCTGAGCGAGGCCGACATGGTCCTTGTGGTGCTGGATAGTACCCAGGACCTTTCCGCCGAAGACCACCTGGTGCTTGAGGCCTGCAAAGGGCGCCGCGCGCTGGCAGTCGCCAATAAAGCTGATTTGGACGGGGCGCGCCGCTTTGATCTCGAGGGCTTTGAGATCTTCCGCACATCCGCCCTCACCGGCCAGGGCATAGACGGCGTTCGCGAGGAGATACTCCGGCAGATATCAGGCCATTCCCGCGGCGAACAGGAAACCGGCTTTCTTACCAACGTTCGCCACAAGCGCCTGGTGGAAGAATGCATCACCAGCCTGGATGCAGCGCGCCAGGCCACCATGCGCCGCATCCCTCACGAAATGATCATGCTCGATCTCTATGGCGCTCTGCGCCCGCTTGACGCCATCACCGGCGAAACCACCACGGATGACATCCTGAACCTGATCTTCAGCAGCTTCTGCATTGGCAAGTAATCGTGCTTACATCTGAGTGTTGTTGTGCTACCCAATCGGAATCCGTCCCTTGTTCTCCGCCAGCCACATGTCGAAAGTTTGCAGTGACGGATTCAGGCTGCGGCTCACTTCCAGGCTGCGCGCTCCGCAGAAGTAATCCGAGAAATCATGGTTAAACTGAAACATGTTGCCCAGGTCGTCGGCCCCCGGAAAACCGAATTTCCGGAAAGCCTCCGGCGGCACAGCGTTATAACCTACCTCCTGCCCCAGCACCCGGGACAGGCCTGCGGCCATCTGCGCCCCGGTCAGATGCTCGCTCGCGATGCCCACGGTCTTGCCGATATATTCCGGCCCTTTCTTGAAAATGCCGTAGGCGCACCGGCCAATGTCTTCCGCGGCAATGCCGGGCAGCTTTCTCTCCCCCATGGGCAGCGTAATGGCCAGCTTGCCATCCGGGCCTTTCTTGGGCCCCATGCCGAAGTAGATGAAATTGTCCCAGTAAAAAGAAGTCAGCAGAAAAGTCACGGGCACGCCGAGCCGGGTGAACTCTTGGTCAGCCGCGCCTTTGGCGTCGAAATGCGGAACTTTGTATTTGCCCATCAGGGTCGGCATGCGGGTGTCATCCAGCGGCACCCACTTGCGCGTGTCCTCCAGGGTGGACCAGATCACGTGCTTTAAGCCTGTGTCTTTGGCCTCCTGGGCCATGGCCTGGGCTTCGGCGTACTCCTTTTCGGGCGAGAAGTGGGCCCAGAAAAACGTGACGCAGAAGGCCCCATGCGCGCCCGTGAAAGCCCGCTTGAGACTCGCCGGGTCATCCACGTCGGCGGCCACCACTTCGGCTCCCATCTGCGCCAGGGCCTTGGCCTTGTCCGAATGAACGTCTCTGGTAAGCGCCCGGGCCGTAAAAGCCCCGCTTTTGTCGCTTTGGATGGCCCGCACCAAGCCTCCGCCCTGCGCGCCCGTGGCGCCCACAACCGCAATGATCTTCTTTTCGCTCATCTTGGTTCCTCCCGAATTGGTCTGGTGCAGAATTCTAATTAACCCGGAGCCTGCCCAGCTGTCCTTGACCCCTTAAGAGGGCATGAATCCTTCTCGCCCCCGGGCTAATCCAATCGAGTACGCCCATTCTGGCGAAATCCAGCTAATTACGCTAAAATAAAGCTCTTATCAACGAAAGGTCCAGAGGCAAATGAAGGCAGCGATTCATCCCGCATATAACGAAGTTCGCGTACACTGCGCGTGCGGCAACGCATTCACCACCCGGTCAACCCACAAGGGCGATATCAGCCTGGAAATCTGCTCCGCCTGCCATCCGTTCTTTACCGGCAAGCAGAAGCTGGTGGACACCGCGGGCCGCGTGGAACGGTTCCGCCGCAAGTACGAAAAGGCCCTGAAAAAATAAGGCCGCGAGTTCAAAGGGCCTCCGCCGTGGCGGAGGCTTTTTACTGAAACAACAATGAGTCCCCGGCCTTTACCCTGTGACTTGGATCCGCACACGGTTTTCGCCAAGCGCCGGCTTCCAGGAGCAAACGGCTGGTCTTGATGCACAAATTCTGGGAAAACCCGGTTACCCCTTCCGTCGCCCCGCAAGGCGCCAGGGTGCCGGAGTCTCTCCAGATCGGCAATGTGCGCATCGCTCCCGCCACCATCCTCGCGCCCATGGCCGGAGTAACCGACACCGTATTTCGCCGCTTTATCCGCAATGCCAGCTTTGTGCGCGATCCTCA
>DATIWA010000028.1:0-3092 GCA_035465515.1 Candidatus Limnocylindrales bacterium
GGGGATCAAAGCCGGCGTCCGGCTATCGGCCGAAGAAGAAGCAATCGCCGTTGTTCCCGACGAAGAAATCGTCTGGGTCAGGCAGTTGACAGGGAACTCGCGTTTCCTGGGGACCACCGTTGAAGTGAGCGCCGGGGCCTATCTTCCGGTTTCCAAAGCAAGCCGGGGCTGGTTGCAGGTGGCCGACCACTGCTGCGTGGCCGGAGTTGATTTCAGAGTGGTCCAGCTGAAGGACCCGGAGTGGAAATGGCTTGATGACTTCCATGACGTTGTCCTCTCCAGTCTTCTGGACAATATGGGGTCTCGCGAGCGCGAAAAGCGGGAACGGCTGAAGAAACAAAAGGACACGGACGCAGCCCTCGTTCACCGGACGCTCGCCGGTCTTGCAGCCCCGCTGCTGGGCGAGCAGACCGGTACTGGGTCGGAAAAATCGATTGGCAGGGACCTGCTTCTACGCGCATGCCGCGAGATCGGAGGCAGGATCGGAGTCAATTTCCGCTCTGTGGGTGAAGGGGGAGCAGGCGTAGCGGAAAAACATGCCGTTGAAGCCATTGCCAAAGCGTCCAACGTGAGATACCGGCGCGTGCTCTTGCGGCCCGGGTGGTGGAAGAAAGATTGCGGGCCTCTGCTGGCCTTTCATCGGGAAAACAACCGACCGGTTGCCCTGCTGCCGAAAGGCCAGACGAGCTACGAAATGCATGACCCCCTGACGGACGCCAGGACCAGGGTCAATGAGGAGTGCGCCGCAGGGCTGCTCTCTTTTGCTTACAGCTTTTATCCGCCCTTGCCCGCCAAAAAGCTGGGAGGGCGAGACCTTCTGCTGTTTGGTTTCAAAGCCACCAAACATGAGTTGTTTCTGATCTGTTGCCTGGGGCTTGCCGGCGGGCTCCTGAGCATGGTGTTACCGGTGGTTACAGGGATCATCTTCGATCATGTCATTCCGGGCGCGGAGCGCCTGCAGCTGTATCAGCTCACCACACTGCTCCTGGCCAGCGCAGTTGCCACCGCGCTGTTTACTCTGGTGCGCAGCCTGGCGGTGCTCCGGCTGGAGGCCAGAATTGACGCGACCGCCCAGGCGGCGATGTGGGACCGCGTGCTGAGGCTGCCGGTGCCATTCTTTCGCGATTACAGTTCCGGTGATCTGGCGGTCCGCAGCCTGGCGATTACTCTCATTCGCCAGATCCTCACCAATTCAACGCTGTCTTCCATCCTCTCAGGCATTTTTTCGATCTTCAGTTTTGTCTTGCTTTTCTATTACAGCTGGGTGCTCGCGCTGCTGGCGACGGGGCTGGTCTTTATCGCCCTTATCTTCTCGTTGGGCTGCGCCTACGCTCAATTGCGGTATATCCGCAGGATTGCTCCCATTCGGGGAAAAATCTCGTCCATGCTTCTCCAGTTCATCAACGGGATCACCAAACTGCGGGTATCGGGGACGGAAAATCGCGTATTCGCAGCCTGGGCGCTGACCTTCGCCGAGCAGAAGCGGCTTTATCTGCACATTAGAAAAATTACGAACCGGCTGGTGGTTTTCAACTCCGTATTCCCGGTGCTTGCTCTCGCCACGCTCTTCTGGTTTGCCAGCCCTCTGGTGGGAAGCTCGGGGGGCGCTCCACTGAGCACAGGGGCCTTTCTGGCCTTCCTGGCTGCTTTTGTGCAGTTTCTTGTCTGTGCGCTGCAACTGACCTCATCGCTGGTGTCGATTCTGGGAATCGTGCCGATTTATGAGCGCGCATTGCCGATCCTTCAAACCCTGCCGGAGGTGGATGAAGCAAAATCCGATCCGGGAGACTTGAAAGGCGGTATTGAAGCAAGGCACCTGAGTTTCCGCTATGACGCGGGCAGTCCCATGGTGCTCCGGGACGTTACATTCACGATTGCGCCGGGAGAATTCGTGGCGTTCACCGGCCCTTCGGGCAGCGGAAAATCCACCTTGCTGCGCCTCCTTCTCGGTTTTGAGCAGCCCGAATCAGGAATGATTTCCTATGACGGACAGGACATTGCGGGAATTGACATTCAAGCCGTGCGGAGACAGATCGGGGTCGTGCTTCAGAGCGGGCGCCTGATTTCGGGGACCATTTACGAGAACATCGTGGGCTCGCTGCCGCTTACCCACGATCATGCGTGGGAGGCCGCCAACCTTGCCGGAGTCAGCCGCGACATCAAGGCCATGCCCATGGGAATGCACACGTTTGTCAGCGACGGAGGCGGGGGATTTTCCGGGGGCCAGCGGCAGCGCCTGATGATCGCCCGGGCCGTGGTCAACAAGCCGCGAATTCTGTTTTTCGACGAGGCAACCAGCGCACTTGACAATCACACACAGGCCATCGTAAGCAAGAGCCTGGAATCCCTGAACGCGACACGGATCGTGATTGCCCACCGGCTCAGCACCATCATGAACGCTGACAGGATTTTCGTGTTCGACAAGGGCGCGATCGTGCAGAGCGGAAAATATCACGAACTACTTGATCAGCCCGGCCTCTTTCGAGAGCTCGTGCAAAGGCAGGTGGTGTAGCCATGGATGAACGCACACGGTTCAGAGCGGATGTATTGGCGGTCTGCGGCGCGGGCAGGCAGGAAATTGAAGAGCTGCTCCGCTATAACGAAAACGTTTTTGAACAGGGCCAGATGCCGGCCATGAAGTTTCCCCTGCCGGACGAGGAGTTTGTGGGTTCATGGCAGAGCTACGTTCAGGAAGTACAGAGCGCGGGTACGGCGCGCGTCCTGGAACAATACCTGATACAGATGCGGTTTCCGGTGCGCGCCGGCATGAGCCAGGATCCAGGCTACCTTGCCTCTACCAGGCTGGGAGCCGAGCCGCCGGCTGATCTGGCAACCGGCCTTGGCCTGAGGGCCCCGGAAAGGTGTTCCGTCGTCCTTTATCCCACGCCAGCAGGGCATATCCCGGTAATCATCACGGCCGAGCGTGAGGATTTCCGGCTGCTTGTATGCGCGTTGACCCGGAGCAATGAACCCGTGGCTATTCCTGATTCCATGGGGGCCTGCATGGTTGCGGGATACCGCAACTGGGACCGCGTGCGGAGAACTTGCGAGCCATATGATCCCGCGACGGTTTTCGCCGGGGCCGGCGACGC
>DATIWA010000029.1:0-2879 GCA_035465515.1 Candidatus Limnocylindrales bacterium
CGAAGTGGTCCATCGCCGAGTGCATTGCGCACCTGAATTTGACTGCGGCGGCGGTGCAGCCCAGGATCGCCAGCGCAATTGAACGCGGGAAGAAAGACGGTTGGACCGCCAGCGGACCGTTTTCTCCCGGGCTTATGGGCCGGTTGATGATCTGGATTGCCGAACCACCACCCAAGTTCCGTCTGCGCGCGCCGAAGGGCATTGTGCCAGAAATCTCTCGCGGCGATCCCGCGCAGGTCGTGTCTGAATTCATGATGGTCCAGGATGGCTGGGAGAGGCTGATCCGCGACTGCGAAGGGCTGGACCAGAAGAGAGTGAAGGTCTCGTCGTTGTTTCCCGGGCTACCACCGGTCCGACTGGCAGCGCCTATTCCGTGGATGATGGCCCACCAGCGCCGGCATCTGTGGCAGGCGGAAAAGGTGAAGAAGCAACTGAACGGCTCTTAACCACAGAGCGCACGGAACATCGCAGGGAGCCGGGAAAGCCGTACCGTCCTTTCTGCGGACGATATTCTCCGGGGCTGAGCGCGGAACTGCGGCACTCGCCTCATGCACCTTCCCGTCCGTGGCCCGTGGCTGTTTTCCTGCCAGTGCGTTATTCCACTCGCTCTTGTACGCTCCGTGCCACAGCGGTGACGAGCTTGCGCGGACCAAACCGCACGGCCTCTGCCATGATCCAGTTATGCAATCCGGGGATGGAAAGGGTCTTGCCGCTGAGCATGGCGTGGTAGCCGGCCCGGGCGACAGCCACGGAGGTCATCTTGGGCATCTTGAACAGGCGGGATTTTTCCATATCAGCGCGCGCGGCGAATTCGGTCGCCGTGGCTCCGGGGCAGAGGCAGGTTACGCTTATTCCCGTCCCCTTGAGTTCGTTGGCGATCGCTTCAGAGAATGAGAGCACGTAGGCCTTGGTCGCGTAATAGACGGCCATCAAGGGGCCGGGCTGGAACCCGGCAGTGGAGGCTACGTTCATGATGCGCCCGTGCTTGCGTTCGATCATCCCCGGCACAGCCAGCCTGGTGAGATGTGTAAGGGCGGTTATGTTGACCTGGATCATCTCAGCTTCAGTGGCCCATGGAATGTCCCTGAATTCGCCGTAAGCGCCGAATCCTGCGTTGTTGATCAATGCAGCCACGCGGAGTCCCCGGCGCTCAACTTCCGACCAGATCTCCTGCGGCGCTTCAGGCCGCGCCATGTCGCCGGGAATTACGTGCACCCGATTGCCGTGATTGTTCTGGAGTTCCTGCGCGATCCCTTCGAGCCTCGCCTGGTTGCGCGCGGTGATGATGAGATCAAAATCCGGCGCCATGAGCCGCGCCAGGTCGAGGCCAATCCCGGTGGATGCTCCGGTGATCAGCGCTATCTCGCGCTGGTTTTGTGGGTTGAGTGCGCCTGCGTAGGCGGGCAAGACCATACGGTTCTCCTTGATGAAAGCGCAACCATGGTAGCTGGCGCAGTCCTGCGGCGCAAAAGAAAAGCGGGGCAAAAGCCCCGCTTCAATCCGCAACTTTGCGCTCTTAGACGCCTGCCAGCGCGGGCTCCTTCACTTCATAAAGGGAAAACCACGAGGTTGCCGCCTTCAGGCTCTGATTGACGTTTTCAATGTTCTTGACGCCTTCGGTCTCCAGCCATTTGCGGAACGCGTCCGCGCCCTGCCTGGCGTACACCGGGATGCCGTCTTTCCATGTGGCGCGGCCACAGAGCACCCCGTTGAACTTGACGCCAGCCTCGGCGGCAAGAGCCAGCGACTCGTTAAATTCGGCGTTGCTCACGCCCGCGGAGAGATAAATGAACGGCCGGGTTGCGACAGCGGCAGCCTTGCGGAAGTGGTCGAGGGCTTCCTGCCTGGAGTAGGCCTTTTGTCCGGCAAAGCACCTGGCGCCTTCCACAAATTTCATGTTGATCGGGACTTCAACCTTCATCACGTCCACGCCATACTTGTCCTTGGTGAACTCCGCCATGGAGCCAATCACCATCTCGGGCTTCTTTTTGGCGAAGTCAAACCCTTTTTCATCCAGGCCTTCTTCATAGGCCACGAATTCCAGGAAAAACGGAATGTCATTGGCGCGGCATTCATCGCCGATACGCTCCACCCACGCGTGTTTCTTGTCATTGATGGCAGGGCCATCAGCCGGGGTGTAGTAGAGAAGCACTTTGACGCAGTCAGCGCCGGCTTCCTTGAGGCGGCGGACGGACCAGTTGTCCAGCAGGTCGGGCAAGCGGCCGGGGCCGGTCTTGTCATATCCGGTCTTCTCGTAGGCGAGCAGCAGTCCGGCATTTTTGGCGCGGCGGCGGGACGCGGGCAGTCCCCATTCAGGATCAAGGAGGATGGCGCTGGCATGCGGCGTGAGGACTTCGGTCACGATGGACTTGAACTCCTCCATCATGGAATCGGTGATCTCTCCGCCTTTTTCCTTGGCAAGCGACTTCTGCAAAGAGCCACGCTGGTCCATGGCTGCGGCGGCAATCACGCCCCGTTTGTCAGAGACATTTTTCATTCCAGCAAATTTTCCGGGAGTAATCTTCACGGTACAGCCTCCTAGGTTTTGGAAAGCCCCATGATGTGTCATGGGAAGGTGAAAATTTGATTTCTAAGAAACGACCTGGAAACTTAGATGCTCACGCGAGCCCGAGTATTTTTCCATTGTACTAAATTCGTGCTGTGGAGTTCCGGCTTGATGCAATGTGAAACGCAGGCCGCGATCACTGACGAAGCGGCAGCCGCTGAAGAAGGGCCCTCTGTCGGGCGATCAGGGATTCAATGCCGCGCCCGGCCATATCCATCATCTTCTTGAGCTGGGCTTCATCAAAGGGATGCTGCTCCGCGGTGGCCTGCACTTCCACGATCTTGTGGCCGCTGGTCATCACGAAGTTCAGGTC
>DATIWA010000030.1:0-2687 GCA_035465515.1 Candidatus Limnocylindrales bacterium
CCGACCAGCCCTTCATCCAGACCTTTGATGAACAAGCCCGCTCCGAGCTTGAATTCCGCTGCTTCATCCCTGTCCTGCTTGCTGTCAACCTGTTTGCCGTCCGCCAGCCAGCAGGTGTAAAGGATACTGACTTTTTTGCCCGCCACTGCTTCCGCTCCTTTGCCGGTCGTCAGGTCCCAGTACTGCACGCCGGAAGGAGTAGTTTTCGGCGGACCAGTGACCTTTGCAGGGGCGGAGGCCTTCACCGGTGTGGCCGTTGCCGCAGGGCGGGCCGTCGCCTTTGGGGCAGTCCCCGGCGCACCCGGTCTGCTCGCTTGCGCCAACATGTACGCCGCGCTGATCAACACAGCACCTAGAAAGATGTATCGACTCATCGCCGAGTCATGCTCCTGATTGTTTTTTTGAAGTGCATCATAGCACTAAGAAGCCCCAGACCGGCCCCGGTTGCCGGCCTGAGGTTCCCGGCGTCCTCTTTGAGGTTGCGATTCCGGATTGTGAAGACCCCTCTAGTCCAGCCTGGCTTCGGCTATCACGGCATCTTTCGTGCGCTGCCAGCTTTTGTCCGGGTTGTATCGCTCCATCTCCTTTGCGATTTTGAGAGAGTCGGGCCCCAGATCTTTTTCATAAACAATGCCGTCATGACTCACGATGAAGGTCTTTACGCCCGTTACCCGGTATTCGGCGGGGACCGCCACCATGGCGAAGCCGCCAATCATCAGGCCCTTGACCACGTAGTCGAGTTCGCCCAGAGGAGCGGCCGGCCCCTGCCCTTTGAGGACTTTGAAATAGTAGCCATGAAACGGGGACGGCGGCTGGGACGGCCCCTTCAGGCTGTAACCTTCCTCAATCGCACGCGCCACGGTCTCGCCCACCGGGCCGCCGGACGTGCCGTCGGGGTTCTGCCAGTACAGGCCATCCTGTTTCCCCGGAGTGCTGATGATCTTTTGCGCGTACTGGTGGATACCGGAATCGTCATGGATCGTGGAAGCGTATTCCTTCTGCGCCTCTACAAATCCGCGGCAGATCCTGATGGCGTCGAGTTCATTGGCCCCGATTCGCCGGAACAGAATCTCCTCGCGGCCTGCCCTGGCATCGAAGTACCACTTTCCCTGCTTCCTGACGATCGGGACCGGCATTGGAAAAGCGTCTTTACCGATCAGAAGCGTGGCTTTGCCTCCGCTCACGCTCACCGTGTTCTTTTCATGGGCCTTTTCCACAAACTGCCGGGCCATCTCCTTGTCTCTCACCGGGTCAGCGGAGCCCACAATGTATTTGCCCTCAGGGCCGAAGATTTCCATGAGCGCCGGCAGATCATAGTCTTCAGACGCCTTGATCAGCGCTTCCGCGGCGAGCTGTGGAGTGGCGAACGCCTTTTGCGTGGAAGGCGTGGAAGGCTGCGTTTCCGTCTGCGCCCAGGCTGCTGAAGCGAATGGCAAAGCAATCGCCAGGAGCGCCAGAAGGACTGTGCGCGCGTTGATGGATAGCTGTTTCATTGTTCCTCCTTTGTCCTTCCTCGCTCTGGTTATCTCCGTCGCCCGCCGCCACGGAACCCGCCGCCGCGAGATCCGAAGCTGGAAGCGCCCCGGGCGCTGCTGGCTCGGGCCGCACTCCGGCTTGAGGCGCCGGAAAAAGCGTTACTGTTCCTCGATCCCATATTCCCGCTCGATACCTGCCGGTTGCCGATACGGTCTCCACCGGCGCCGCGGCTCATGCTCGACGCGCCGCCCGGCTGTTGCCTCGCTCCGAACTGGCCCTGGGCCTGCCGCGCGGCGGTTTGCCTCTGGGCCATGGTGTCTCCGCGGGCCGTGCCGCCGTATCTTTGCGCGGTGGAGCGGTTGGAATAAGGAGCGCCCCCGCGATGCTGGGGGTTGTGCTGCCAGTTGTTGTTCGCGCCGCCGTAGCGGGCGCCCGTGGCTGCACGCTGGCTGTTGTAGTTGTTCACGAAGGTGTTGTTCCGGTTAATATTGATGTCATTGTGGCCGCCCCAGCCGGTGTTCCAGCCCCAGCCGCCGTGGCCCCATGCGGCTCCAATCGCCACGCCCGCGCCGAAGGAGAGCAGCATACCGCCCGCCGGATAGACGGGATAAGCGATGGGCGGATAGGGATAATAAGGCGCTCCCCACACCACCACCGGGTCGTAGTTGGGCACGTACACCACTTCCGGACTGGCAGGCTCCACCACCACAACCGTCTTCTGCTCGACAACCCTTGTCTCCACGTTCTGTTGCTCGGTGGTCTTCAGTGCCCCCTTGTCCATGGCCTTTGCGCGCATGCGCTGGACCGCGTCCATTACGTCACCCTGCTGCGCCAGAAAGGCATTGCCCAGATCGGTTGTCCAGCGGATGTTCTCCCCCATCTGTTTCACCAGATCGGGGAATGTGGCCATGGCCTGTACGCTTGGGTCCCAGTCCTGTTTCACTACGGCTTCAGTCAGCGCCTTGTCTTTGAGACCGGGGTTCTTCTCCAGCCATTGTTGAAGCTGCACGATCTCCAGAGGATAGGTCGAGGCCACCAGCGTCTGGCTGAGCAGGGGATCAGGATAGAGCGAAATCGGAGCCACCAGGGAATCCAGCTGCTCCGGGGGGATCTTCGCTTCCTGCGTGGTCTGGCTCGCGTCCCGGGCGGGAGAGGCAGGAGTGGCCTCCCGCTGCTCCTGCATCCCCCGCAACGACGTCCCGCCCGGCAAG
>DATIWA010000031.1:0-3482 GCA_035465515.1 Candidatus Limnocylindrales bacterium
CCACCAGTTCCTGGAGACGCAGCGCAAGGACCTGCTGGACTCCATTGAAAACACCCAGGCGACGATCAAAGAGATTGACGAGTTCTCGCGGCAGAAGTTCCAGGAAGCGTTTGACCGCATCAATGAGAATTTCCAGTTCACCTTCCGCAAGCTCTTCGGAGGCGGCCAGGCGTTCATGCGCCTGACCGACGAGGTGAACACCGCGGAGAGCGGGATCGACGTGGTGGCGTCGCCGCCGGGCAAGAAGCTGCAAAACGTTCTGCTGCTTTCCGGTGGAGAGAAAGCCCTGACCGCGCTCTCGCTGCTGGTGGGCATCTTCCAGTATCAGCCCAGCCCGTTCTGCATCCTGGACGAAGTGGATGCGCCGCTGGATGAAGCCAACATCGGGCGCTTTACCGAACTCATCCGCGAAATGGCGGTGCAGACGCAGTTCATCATCATCACGCACAGCAAGAAGACCATGTCCATGGCGCCGGTGATGTATGGCGTGACCATGCAGGAGCCGGGAGTCTCGAAAGTTGTATCGGTCAAATTCGGGCAGGAGAGCGGGACCCAGCGGGCGACGGCCTGACCCATCCGCGCGAGCCTGCAGCGGGCCGCGCGCGAGCGACTGCAAGCTCGGAAATGGCGCCGCGTTTTCTTGCGCGAAAGATTTTTTTCGCGGTGCCGTTAATCTTTCAGTCACCGGTACTACAACTCATGCTGAAAATCAATGCTGTGGAATCCGCTGTCCATGCGGGTTTCACAGCTTCTGATTTTTTTCAAATTTTTTCGCAAAAAATATTTCTTCGCAGGGTGTTGACTGACCCCACACGTGGTTGACAAAAATAGTTGAGAGGCTAGAATAACGCCTCGCCCATCTTTTCTGTTATGAGCCCTACAACAATAAATCGCATTCTCCTTCAAACTGACTTTCCGGAGCTCACACTCCATGCCCGTGGCAAGGTCCGCGATCTCTACAGGGTCGGCGACCAGCTTCTGTTCGTCGCCACGGACCGGATTTCAGCTTTTGACTACGTTCTGACAACCGGCATACCGGAAAAGGGCCGCGTGCTGACGCAACTTTCCCTGTTCTGGTTTGATTTTCTAAAAGACACGATCCGCAATCATCTGATCACCGCGAACGTGGATGAGTATCCGGCGCCGCTCAAGAAATACGCGGACCAGCTTCGCGGGAGGTCCATGCTGGTGACCCGTGCGGAGATGATTGATATCGAGTGTGTGGCGCGCGGATACCTCTCAGGGTCGGGATGGAAGGAATATCAGACGACCGGCGCGGTGTGCGGCATCAAGCTGCCCGCGGGACTGAAGGAATCCGACAAACTGCCGGAGCCGATCTTTACGCCGGCGACCAAAGCGCTGACCGGACACGATGAAAACATTTCGTTTGAAGAAATGGCCAAGCGCACCGGTCTGGAACTGGCCACGCAGCTTCGTGATCTGACGATTGCGATTTACAAGAAGGCGGCGGATTACGCCGCTACTCGCGGCATCATCATTGCCGACACAAAGTTTGAGTTCGGACACACCGCGCAGGGCCTTGTGCTGGCTGATGAGGTCCTTACACCCGACTCATCACGCTTCTGGCCTGCGGACCGGTATAAGCCGGGCAAGGCCCAGGAGTCGTATGACAAGCAGTATGTTCGCGATTACCTGGAAGAAATCAAGTGGAACAAGCAGCCGCCTGCTCCCTCCCTGCCCGACGAAGTGGCCCGAAAGACGAGTGAGAAGTACATTCAGGCTTACCGGGTCCTGGCAGGGCGCGAACTGCCGGCAGGCTGAGCCGCGGGACGTGAATGAACGCCCTGGACTGGCTCATCCTGATGATCATGATGTTCTCGGCACTGTTGGCGGCGGCCCAGGGGTTCTTCTTTGAAGTTATCTCGCTGGCAGGAGCGGTTTTCGGTTATCTGCTGGCGGCGTGGGGTTACGGCCGTGTGGCTCCATGGTATTTGCAGTACGTGAAGTCGGAGGCATTTGCCGATCTAGCGGGTTTTTTGACCATCTTTTTGTCCGTGGTCATTCTGGCGGGAGCGATTGCCAGACTGGCCCGCTGGATCATACGGGAAGCCGGGTTGCGCTGGGTGGACCGGGCCCTGGGAGCGGCGTTCGGCTTTCTGCGGGGAATGATTATTGTTACGGCGGGGCTGCTGGCGATCACGGCCTTTGCTCCGGAGTCGAAGGAACTGACGGAATCGCAGCTGGCGCCATATTTTCAAGTGGCGGGAACCGGGGCAAGCTGGCTGGCCCCGGCAGAGATCCGGCACAGGTTCCATGACGGAGTGATGAAGCTGCGCGGCAAGGCGGACCCGGCGGTGCGGAAATAGAGATCCAACCAAGCTGATTGGCGAAACTGGAAAGAGAGGACACGTGAAGGACCAGCTCGAAGCACTTGTGGCGCAGATGTACAGCAGCGGTATTCTCTACTCTGAAGCCGTACGTGAATTCAAGAAGCGCTTCATCATGAACGTATTGCAGCAGAACAAGGGAAACCAGTGCAAAGCTGCACGCGAGCTGGGTATGCATCGCAACACGCTGAGCCGCACCATCGCCGAACTGAAGCTGGAAGTCCGGCAATTCCGTGACGTGGGACGCCGCCCGGTGAGGAGCGAGAAACCGGTTACCATCGAAAAGAAAGCGGTCCGCTGACCAGGTCCGGCAGCTCTTGCCGGTCCATGTGAATCCAATGGCAGGTGTTTACTCTGGCTGAATCTTTCCAGGCACAGCGCGCCTTTGTCCGTCCTGGATTTTGCTGGGACTCTGCCGATGCCTATCTGTTTGACATAGACGGGACGCTGCTGAACAGCCGCGACGCCGTCCATTACTTTTCCTTCCGCAACGCGGTGCGCGAGATACTCGGTATTGACGCCACCATTGACGGCGTCCCGGTACACGGGAACACCGACATGGGCATCGCCAGAGCGGTTCTGCGCCGGTCAGGGCTTGGCGACGAGGAGATTGACGCTCATCTGCCCGCCATCATGTCCTGCATGTGCGCCGAGGTGGCGCGTAAACGCGAGGAATTGCAGCCGGAACTCTGCGTTTCCATACTGGAGGTTGTTTCATACCTCCACCGGAAACATAAACTGCTGGGCGTGGCTTCAGGCAACCTGGAGCCCATTGGCTGGCTGAAGCTGGAAAAGGCAGGTTTGCGGCCAATGTTCTCGTTTGGATCGTTCTCGCATCCCAGGGAGTCCCGCGCCGACATCTTTCGCCATGGACTGGACCTGATAGCGCGGGAGGCCGGCGCCGGCGCCACAACGTTTATCGTGGGCGATACGCCATCCGACGTTGCCGCGGCCCGCGCCGTGGGCGTTCCGGTCATCACTCTGGCCACCGGCATTTACAGTTTCACCGATCTGCTGGGTTGTTCGCCTGATGCCTGCTTCGCTTCCGCAGCGGAGATGATTGAGCCAAGGCATTCCACCATAAAAACTTAAGTAACCGGCGCAAAGAAAGGCCGGGCAAAGCGTTCCTGTGAA
>DATIWA010000032.1:0-1718 GCA_035465515.1 Candidatus Limnocylindrales bacterium
CCGCACAAAACCGGCGATTTTCCTCCCTACATCGCCAACGATGTCGGCTTTATCGAGACGCCCGCTGGCCGCGTGGTGGTGGTCTTCTTCTCCGCCCACCATCGCGGCTTCTATTCGGAACTGGCAGATGCCATCGGCCGCATGAGCGAGCAGGTGTGGGCATATTTCAATTACCGCGGAAAAGGTAAGGGATGATACATGTCCTGAGTCAAAGTATGGGCGATGTGCTGGTGCCTGTTCTCCTTGTGGGTGCTTTCCTTTTTGGTCGTGTGATGGCCGATCGTCTGGACCGCCAACGCATCTGCGAGCATGTTGTCCAACGGGGAGGCACAGTACTCGATATTGCGTGGGACCCATTTGGCGAAGGCTGGTTCGGCACCCACGAACGCATTTACGATGTAACTTACAGAACCCTTCACGGGAAGACTCATCACGCCAGGTGTAAGACGGCAATGTCCGCCGGCGTTTTCTGGTCCGCAGATGCGCTGCCCGACTGGCCTGATAAGGCGGAAGAATCTGCGCAACCAGCGGAAGCCATCTCCTGCTTGTCTTGTGGGGCCAGGATCCCTGCAAATAATTCGCGCTGTCCCGGTTGCGGATGGACGTACAGCGCCGTGGAACAGTAGCCAAAGCCCTAATCGTTCCCAGCTTCTATCAATCGTTTCTAATCAGCGTGATCAGCAATAAGGTTCTTTGCCCGCACCAGCTCCATCGCCTCTTTCTTCGTTGTGATCGTCCCTTCCAGTTGCGCGTCCTCCACTGCGGTCAGCAGTTCCTTGAACAACGGACCGGGTCTATAGCCCGCTGCAATCAGGTCCGCGCCGGTGATCAGGGGCCGGGGCCGGATCTGCTCGGCTGGAAGCGCTTGGAATTTCTCACGCGCAAAGTCATAGAGCGTCAGGTCGCGATGGCTGCTCAGGCAGTCCAGGCGGTGCAGTTCCAGATGCTCTTCGAAGCCCGGCAGGCGGAAGAATCGTTTCAGCGTGGACTCTTTCATGCGCATCACGTCGCCGAACCGCATATGATTTGCCACCAGGGCGGAAACCTGCGCTGTCTCGTCATTCGACAGGCGCAGGCGATGGCAGATCTGTTCCGTCATCCTGGTTCCCACTTCGGCGTGCTGATCAAAGCGGATGCGGTCCGGCGCCACGCGAAACGTTGGAGGCTTGCCCACATCGTGCAGTAGTACGCCCAGGGCCAGCGTCCTGGAACAGCCTGCGGGCAACCCCTCCAGCAGCATCAGAGTGTGCACCCAGACATCGCCTTCGGGATGGAATTGCGGAGGCTGCTGTACCCCCTGCATCTTCTTGATCTCGGGAAGGACTTGTTCCAGCAATCCGGTGGCATCGAGCAATTCAAACGCCTGCCGCGCGCGGCCTTCCGTGAGCATCTTTAAAATCTCGTCGCGAATGCGTTCATGGCTCACCTGGTGGATCTGGCCGGCCAGTTCGCGAATGGCCGTGAAAGTCCCGGCTTCAACTTCATAGCTGAAGCGGGCGGCAAAGCGCACGGCGCGCAGCATGCGCAGCTTGTCTTCGGCAAAGCGCTGGTGAGGGCTGCCGATGGTGCGGATGATTCCGCGTTCCAGGTCACGCCGCCCCTCAACATAGTCCAGGATTTCTTCCGTGATCGGGTCCAGCAGCAGGCCGTTGATGGTGAAGTCGCGGCGCTGCACATCGAGCCGCGCCTCGCTTGAGAACTGCACCTGGTCGGGATGG
>DATIWA010000033.1:0-6428 GCA_035465515.1 Candidatus Limnocylindrales bacterium
TGGAACGCCGGGGATCTGGACAAAGTGGTCGCGACCTATGCTCCCGATGCTGTGTACCTTCCTCCCCACCATGGAGCCGTCCACGGGCGGGATTCCATCCGGGAGTACTTGGAGACGCCGCTCCTACGCGGAGTTCGCGACCTTGCGTTCGACGTCACCTGCATCAAGCAGAGCGGAAACGTGGCTTGGGACGTCGGTACGTATCGTATGAGCGTGCCTCAGGACGACGGCACGATGAAAGAAGACCACGGCAAATATCTGACGGTATGGAAGCGTGCCGGAACCAGGTGGGTGATCGCTGCCGACGCCTGGTCCAGCGATTTGCCTCCCGGGCATTAAGCTGGCTGGTTCCCAACAGCTTGAGCACAGGCCGGGGACTCTGCTTTTCGCCTTGCCCGATCACCATTGTTCCAGGAAAGGTATTTGCCGCTCACGCGCAAATCGGATCGTTTCCAGCGCGTCGTGCCGAGTCGTACTTTCCCACGAGCGCAACGGAGTATTGCAGGCCCGTGAAGCTCAGCCTGCCGGCTGCCGGTTCGCCGCTTGCTGCATTTCACGTCACTTCGGAACATGCGTGTACTGCCACGCGATGGCGATCGTGCGAAAGTTGCTCCCTGCCTTCGTTCTGGCCCCCAGGCTATAGGCGATTTTCAGAGACTGGCTCGGTCCCACGGGCAGCGAGAAAGTGGCGCCCACCCGGGTATTGTTCTGGGCCAACGTGGCGGGCCCGCCATTGATGTGTCCGGCGCCTCCGCGGTACCACGTGGCATCCACCGCGAACCACATCCGCGCCGGCAGCGAGTAAATGATGTGCCCCTGAAGCACCGGCAGCCGGTCTTGCGTGCGGGTCAAACCGCCGGGGAAAAAATTCTTGTTCGCGGTGAAAAACCAGACACCACCGTACAGGTCCAGATAAAACTTCTTCACCGGGTAGGAAATGCCAATTTCTGGCTTAAAGGCCCAGCGGTTGGTGCCAAGGTTGATCAGTCTGGCTCCCGAGTACTGGCCGGTAGGCGCATCCGCCGTCAGGCTCACCGCCAGAACGTAGGCGTCCTTCCGCCCCGCAAATTCTTTGGGAGTGAGGGCCGGCGAGCCATGCAGATTCACGGAAAACCTGAATCTCGCATTGGCCAGGCCGGAGCGGTCCACGCTGGCGCGCTGCTCCCCCACGTTGCCGCTGACAGTTCCCCACGCGTACGGCAGAAGCGCTGTCAGCAACGCCTGCCGGTGCAGGACGGGGAATGTATATCCCAGTCCCAGCGTCGTTGCGTATACCGTTGCCTTGATGTCGCGCAACGGCAGCGACGGGTCCGCGAGGACCCCTCCTCTCGACCGGCTGAAGGCGGTCCCGACAAACGTAACTCCGACAGGGGAAGCCGAGTAGGCGCGCGGCTCAAGGTCCTGCCCGGCCAGCCCGGGAACGCCCGCCCACAGCAGCAAAGCCGAGATGCAGCAGAGTCGCCATTTCCTGTGCGATTGAAGCCCCTTCTTCACTGCCTCTGTCCGTTCTTAAAAAACGCCATGGTTCTGGCCCGGCGCTGCGCTTGTGAAACCAAACCGCGGTGGACATGCCATGGGGACGCCGAGACGCGTGAACCCACAGTGCTGTCCCTTACGTCCGCAAATTCCGCATCGTCACACCGGTCCACTGCCTTTATCTTACAAACCACAACGCCTTTGTGCGCGATGAACCAAGTCAATTCCAGGCAAGCGGGAAAAGGAAAGGAGCCGTATGGCCGGGCCACGGGCCCTGGATCCACCAACTCTGGCCACGCTTGCTTCCTGGGGCCGCAGCCGGCGTGAGGGACGTCACTGTGCCCGCCACCCCGGGTGCATAATATCCGTGGTGAGCGCCCCGCTCAGGCAATGAGGTGACCTTCGTGAACGGAGCACGAGTTCTGATTACCGTCATCAGCGCGGCCACTGGTGCGTGCTTCGCGCTGCTCGCCGCGCTCAGCATCAGCGCCATGGCCTTTCCAGTCCGCCGCTTTCACAACTTCTCCATCGTGATCGCCGTCGTGGCAGGCTTTCTAGCCTGCCTGGCCTTCCGCCTGGCGATGGCCCGAGATAATGATGAAGAGGTCCTGGTCACCTCCCTGCAGCGCGGCGTTGCCGGTGCATTTGTCGGGCTGTTCGCCGTGACCCTCTTGCTTTTCATGTTTGGAACGGAGACGCGCAGCTTCGTGGCCCACTCCCTCAACCGGCCCACTTCCAGTTTCACAACCTTCCGCCTGCTGATTGCCTGGGTGCTGCTGGGCTTTGGAGCCGGGTTCGTTCTCCGCACGCGTGGCAGCCGCAATCCCGTCCAGAATCACCGTGCTTAAAGGCAAGATAAGATGGAAATGTAAAACCATGACCGGCATACGAATGGACAAGTGGCTCTGGGCGGCCAGGTTTTTCAAGACGCGTGCTCTGGCTGCGCGCGCCTGTGAACTCGGCAGGATCCAATCCAACAGCCAGCCGGCCAAATCAGCCCGCGAGGTCCGGGTCGGCGACCTCCTGCGCATCAGGACCGAGGCAAGCGAGTTTGAGGTTGAGGTGCTGCTTCTAAGCGCCATTCGCGGCCCTGCCGCTGTCGCTCAAACCCTGTACCGCGAAACCGACGCCAGCCGTGACGCGCGCCTGAAGCTGTCAGAAGAGCGTAAGGCACTCAGGAACTTCAGCCCCGCGCCGGAAGGCCGGCCCTCCAAACGCGACCGCCGCAAGATCATCCAGTTCCGCGAAAGACGTGGCGGGTAAATCGACGGCACGCTAACGGCGGGAGCCATCAACGCCCTTCCACAGCCACATCAACCCGATTGGAGCCAGTTTATGCCGGAACCCTCTTACTGCTGCCCCTGGCTTTCAGCCTTTCCACGATCTGCGGCCCCAATTGCGATATGTTGCCCGCGCCCAGTGTCAGGATCATGTCTCCCTGTTCGGCCAGGGCCGCCACGTCGCGCGCGGCGTCCTCAAAGGTTGGCATGTAGCGCGCTTCCTTCCCGCCGTACTGCCTCACCGCTTCCACCAGACGCTCCCCGGTGATGCCCGGGATCGGCTGCTCGCTCGCCGGATAGATGTCCAGCACGAACAGGCTGTCGGCGTCGCCAAAGGCTGTCCCGAATTCATCCAGAAGGTCGCGTGTGCGCGTATACCGGTGCGGCTGAAAAACCACGTGCACGCGATTGAAGCGGCACTGCCGCGCGGCCGCCAGCGTCGCCCGGATCTCCGTGGGATGGTGTCCGTAATCGTCAATCACGCTCACTCCACCCACGCGGCCCTTGAGCTGGAAGCGGCGGTCCACGCCGGCAAAATTTTCCAGTCCCTCGCGAATGCGCTCCGGATCAATGTCCAGCCCCACGCCCACCGCCACCGCGGCAGTCGCGTTCAGCACGTTGTGATTGCCCGGCACCTGGAGATGAAACTCGCCGAGCGACCGCCCGCGATATTCCACCGCAAAATGTGAATAATGCTTTGTGCTGCTGCACTGCGTCTTGCTGCGCAGGACGCGAAAATCGGAGTCCTCGCTCCGGCCGTAGGTCACCGCGCGGCGCGCCAGTCGCGGCAATAGCGCGCGCAAGCGCACGTCGTCATTGCATAGCAGCACCATACCGTAAAAAGGCACGCGGTCCACAAAATCGATGAAGGCCTGCTCCACATCCGCCATGTCGCGATAGCAATCCATGTGCTCGCGATCGACATTGGTCACCACCGCCAATATGGGCGACAGCTTCAGGAACGACCGGTCGCTCTCATCGGCCTCGGCCACAAGATAATGCGACTTCCCCAGCCTCGCGTTCGAACCCATCGCGTCCACACGCCCGCCCACCACCACAGTGGGATCCAGCCCGCCCGCCGCCAGCACGGAAGCCACCATGCTGGTCGTCGTGGTCTTGCCATGCATGCCGGCAATGGCAATGCCGTATTTCAGGCGCATCAACTCGGCCAGCATCTCCGCCCGCGGAATCACCGGGATATGGTGGGCGTGCGCCGCCGCCACTTCGGGGTTATTCAGAGCGATGGCCGAACTGGTCACCACCACCTCCGCGCCGGTGATGTTTTCCGCCCGGTGTCCCAGAAAAATGATCGCTCCCAGCTCGGCCAGGCGTTCCGTCACCGGCGATTGCTTCAAGTCCGAACCGGAAACCTTGTATCCAAGCGTGAGGAGGACTTCGGCAATGCCGCTCATGCCGATCCCGCCAATCCCTACGAAATGAATTCTTTGAATTTTGGCAAACATTATTTGTATCGTTTCATCGGTTTATGACGCTGCGCGCCTTTGCGTTTGTTACATTCGCGCCCTTCGCGTCCAATCTTCCTTCATTCGCGCAAATCTGCGGCGAACAATCCCGGCGCTTTTGGCAATCTGCTCAGGCCCCATCGCGGTGAACACCGGAGCCTGCCAATTCCCCCACCATCCGGGCCACGCGTCCTGCCGCATCGTGGTGTGAGAGCGCCCGCGCTCTCTCGGCCATCTGCGCCAGCCGGTCGCGGTCTTTCAGCAATTCGATAAGCGTCTGCGCCAGCCGTTGCGGTGTCAGCTCCGTCTGCGGGACCAGCACAGCCGCACCGCCCTGTGCGATGGCCTCCGCGTTCCTCCGCTGGTGATCATCGGCCGCCTGCGGAAATGGAACAAAGACCGCCGGTTTTCCGGCCGCCGTGACCTCCGCCACCGTGCTCGCTCCCGACCGGCACACCAGCAGGTCGGCCCGCGCAAAGGCATCCGGCATTTTGTCAATGAATGCTG
The DNA here is from genome assembly GCA_035465515.1 of Candidatus Limnocylindrales bacterium. Lineage (GTDB taxonomy): Bacteria > Acidobacteriota > Terriglobia > Terriglobales > Acidobacteriaceae > Angelobacter. The sequence goes on from DATIWA010000033.1 coordinate 4,727, forward strand.
AGACTTCCGCCGCGACTCCCGCTTTTTCGTACGCAGCGCGCACGTCATTATAGTCACGCTCGCCGGTCTGATGGATGATGTGGAGGGCGGGAATTTGCCGTAGCACTTCCGGTGCCGCGGCGGTCATGGCCTGGTTGATGGCCCGTGCGCCCTGGCTGCCTCCGAAAACCAGCAGCGTTGGCGGACGTCCGTCGCATGCCGCCGGCACGCTGAAGAACTCCTGCCGCACCGGCACTCCCACCACCTGGGCATTCCGGAAATAATGCGCCGTCTGCTCAAAATGTACCGCCGCCGCCGAAACCCGCTTACCCACAATCTTGTTGGCGAATCCGGGAACGTAGTTCGGTTCAAAGGCCAGTGTGGGAATCCCCATCAGGATGGCCGCCGCCATCGCCGGTCCGGAAGCATAGCCGCCCACGCCCACAACCACATCAGGGCCGAAAATCCTGATGATCTTCCGCGACTCCAGAATCGCCAGCGGCAGATCAAGCATGGTGCGCAGCCGCGTAAGCAGGCTTACGTTCTTAAGCGCCCCCACCTTGATCCGCATCAGCCCGAAGCCGGCCTGCGGCACCAGCCGGTTCTCGATACCGCGCGCGGTGCCCACAAACAGCATCTCCGCTCCATAGCGCGACTTCAATTCGCGCGCGATGGCCAGCGCCGGTATCACATGTCCGCCGGTGCCTCCACCGGCTATGAGCACGCGCATGTTTCCGAGTTTACACGAGCCTATTCGCTTCTTTCGCTTGCATTCGCGGCATGTGTTCCCGGCGGGTCAACCTCCCCCCCTGTGACCCTCATCACATCTTCCCTGTTCACCGGAAGTGCTATCATGCCCGCTCATAGGCTGTGCCCGAGGAGGAGTTTATGGCACCTGTCACTCAATCCGAGAGCGGAATCGTCCAGCTCTTGCGCGCGGAGACCGAACTCCAGCCACCGGAGTCCCTCAAACAGCAGGCGCGCTTGAAGGACTACGCTTCAGAATACAAGCGGTCCGTCGAAGACCCGGAAGCCTTCTGGAGCGGCGTGGCGAATGAGCTTGAATGGTTCCAGTCCTGGAACAAGGTCTTTGAGTGGACCTATCCCACCTTCAAATGGTTTGCCGGCGGCAAGTTCAACATTGCTTACAACGCGCTCGACCGCCAGGTGAAATCGGGGCGCAAGAACAAAGTGGCTTACATCTGGATCACCGAAGACGGGACGGAGCGGCAGGTCACTTACGGCCAGCTCCTCGACTTCGTCAATCGCGCGGCCAACGGGCTGAAGTCTCTGGGTGTGAAGAAGGGCGACCGCGTCATTATATATATGCCTCTGTCTCTGGAAGGCGTGGTTTCCATGCTGGCTTGCGCCCGCATTGGCGCGGTGCATTCCGTGGTATACGCCGGCTTCAGCGTCCAGGCCCTGCGCAGCCGGATCGAAGATGCCCAGGCCCGCGTCATCCTGACCGCCGACTTCACCTATCGCCGCGGCAAGCAGGTTCCACTCCGCTCCATCGTGGAAGAATCCATCGCCGGCCTGGAGGTCGTGGACAAAGTTGTGGTCTGGCGGCGCGGCACGCCTCCGCCCGAGCTCGGCCCGCGCGAAGTTGATTTTTATGAACTGGTCAAGGCCCAGAAAGCCGACTGCCCTCCTGAAGCGACGGACGCGGAAGATCCTCTCTATATCCTTTATACAAGCGGAACCACCGGCAAACCCAAGGGCG
>DATIWA010000034.1:0-4721 GCA_035465515.1 Candidatus Limnocylindrales bacterium
AGGTCGTTTCCAAGCTGAAAGAGCACGGCGCCCTGGATTACACCATCGTCGTCGCCGCTTCCGCTTCCGAGCCGGCTCAGATGCAGTTCATCGCTCCCTACTCCGGCGTCACCATGGGCGAGTACTTCCGCGACAACGGCAAGCACGCCCTGGTGATCTACGACGATCTTTCCAAGCATGCGGCGGCGTACCGTGAAATTTCGCTGCTGCTGCGCCGTCCTCCGGGTCGCGAAGCGTACCCGGGCGATGTGTTCTATCTGCACTCCCGCCTGCTGGAGCGCGCCGCCAAAATGTCGGACAAAATGGGCGGCGGTTCGCTAACGGCCCTGCCGGTAATTGAAACGCAGGCAGGCGACGTCTCGGCTTACATTCCGACCAACGTCATTTCCATCACTGACGGGCAGATCTTCCTGGAAACCGACTTGTTCAACTCCGGCGTGCGTCCGGCGGTGAACGTGGGCATTTCGGTAAGCCGAGTGGGCGGTTCGGCGCAGATCAAAGCCATGCGCCAGGTGGCAGGCAGCCTGAAGCTTGAACTGGCGCAATACCGCGAACTGGCGGCCTTCGCGCAGTTCGGGTCCGACCTGGACAAAGCGACGCAGGCCCAGCTCAACCGCGGCAAACGCCTGGTGGAAGTGCTCAAGCAGGACCAGTATCAGCCGCTGCCGTTCAGCAAGCAGATTCTGATCATCTTTGCCGGGACTAACGGCTACCTGGACGACCTTGAGGTCGAGGAGATCCGCAGCTTCGAATCGGAGCTGTACAAATACGTTGATGCCACAAATCCCAAGCTGCTCCAGACCATCATGGACAAGAAAAACATTGATGACGCTTTGAAAGCGGAGATCAAGAAGACGCTGGACGATTTCAAGCAGACGTTCATGAGCAGCCGCCAGATGGCGGGCGCGGGAGCAAAGGCCTAAAGAGAGCCCTATGGCGAATCTTTTAGACATCAGGCGGCGAATCCGCAGCGTGCGCAACACGCGCCAGATCACCAAGGCCATGCAGATGGTCTCAGCGGCGAAACTGCGCCGCGCCCAGGAACGGGCGCTGGCGGCGCGTCCTTACGCGCAGATGCTTACCAGCGTCCTCAAGTCCCTGGTGTCGCGGGCGGAAATTTATGACCCGGTCACCGGCGAGCCGCGCCATCCCCTGCTGATGCGCAGGCCGGAGAACACGGTGCTGCTGATCGTGGTGTCCGGCGAAAAAGGTCTGGCGGGAGCGTTCAACTCCAACGTCATGAAGGCGGCGGCGCGCTTCATGGAGGTCAAGCAGGGCAAGAACATTGACCTGATGGCGCTGGGGCGCAAGTCGCGCGACTTCTTCCGGCGCCGGTTCCCGGTCGCTGAGGGAGAGACGCGGCGCGGCCCCATCCAGATTGTCGGCGAGCATGCCGGGCTGATGAACCGGGCGCCATTCTCCAGCGCGAAGGAGATTGCCGAGAAAGTCTGCCAGCTCTATGCGGACGGCAAGGTGGACTCGGTATACATCGTTTACAACGAATTCAAATCGGTGATCGCGCAGAGAATCGTGGTGGATGACGTGCTGCCCATCGGGAGAATCGGCGAGCAGGTCCACGAAATCGCGGAAGAGGTTTCGGAGGAAGAGCGCAAGCGGCGGATTGAGGCCGCCCTGCATGCCGGGGCCGGCGTGCGTCCGGCGGACACTTCCGCCATCGACCAGAAGGCGGCCGGTTTCGGGGCGCAGGTGGATTACCTCTATGAGCAGGCGCCGGAGGAGCTGTTTCGCAATCTTTTGCCGCGCTACATCTCCGTGCAGCTCTACCGCGCCATGCTGGAATCCGAGGCGGCCGAGCACGCGGCGCGCATGACCGCCATGGATTCGGCCACCAACAACGCTTCGGACATGATTGACGATCTGACGCTGCTGATGAACCGCATCAGGCAGGCAAAGATCACCAAAGAGATCATCGAAATTGTGAGCGGCGCCGCGGCGCTGTAATCCGCGAATCAAACGGGGCCAGGCTGAAGCCGGTCCCGCACAAGGAACAGAACAGGAACCATTCATATGCCGGAAAATATCGGGAAAGTAGTTCAGATCGCGGGGCCCGCGGTTGACGTGCAATTCAGCGAAGGCAACCTGCCGCCCATTTACCAGGCGCTGCGCGTCACCAGCGACGGATTCAGCGTCCCCCAGCCCATCAGCGTGGTGCTGGAAGTGCAGCAGCATCTCGGCGAAGGACGCGTGCGCTGCGTCGCCATGCAGGCCACGGACGGCATGGTGCGCGGCATGAAGGCCATTGACCTTGGAGGCCCCATTTCGGTGCCGGTGGGCAAAGGCACGCTGGGCCGCGTGATGAACGTGATCGGCGAGCCGGTGGACGAGCTGGGCCCGATTGCCGCAACGCAGAAGCTGCCCATTCATCGTCCCGCCCCGTCCTTTGAAGAGCAGTCCACCACGGCGGAGATGTTTGAGACCGGCGTGAAGGTCATTGACCTGATCCAGCCGTTCTTGAAAGGCGGCAAGATCGGCCTGTTCGGCGGCGCGGGCGTAGGCAAAACCGTGGTGATCATGGAGCTGATCAACAACGTGGCCAAACAGCACGGCGGCTACTCGGTGTTCGCGGGCGTGGGAGAGCGCACCCGCGAAGGCAACGATCTGTGGCTGGAGATGAGCGAATCCGGCGTGATCAAGCCGGGCGATCCGGCCAACTCCAAGGCCGCATTGATTTATGGCCAGATGACCGAACCACCGGGAGCGCGCCTGCGCGTGGCCCTGACCGGGCTGACGGTGGCCGAATATTTCCGCGACGTGGAAGGCGCGGACACCCTGCTTTTCATTGACAATATTTTCCGTTTCACCCAGGCGGGTTCTGAAGTTTCGGCGCTGCTGGGCCGCATGCCTTCGGCCGTGGGATACCAGCCGAACCTGGCCACGGAGATGGGCGAATTGCAGGAGCGCATCACTTCGACCAAGAAGGGCTCCGTAACTTCCGTGCAGGCGATCTATGTGCCGGCCGATGACCTGACCGATCCGGCGCCGGCGACCACGTTTGCCCACCTGGACGCGACCACGGTGCTTTCGCGTCCGCTGACCGCGATCGGAATTTATCCCGCTGTGGACCCGCTGGCTTCGACCTCGCGCATCCTCGATCCGCATATCGTGGGGCAGGAGCACTATGCGGTGGCCCAGGGCGTGAAGCGGATTCTCCAGCGGTATCAGGACCTGCAGGACATCATCGCCATTCTGGGCATTGAAGAGCTGAGCGAAGAAGACAAGCTGACCGTGGCGCGCGCGCGCAAGGTGCAGAAATTCCTCTCCCAGCCGTTCCATGTGGCGGAGCAGTTCACCGGCTACAAGGGCCGTTACGTGAAGGTCGCAGACACGGTGCGCAGCTTCAAGGAGATCATCGAAGGCAAGCACGACGACATTCCCGAGCAGGCCTTCTACATGAAGGGCGCCATCGAGGAAGTGCTTGAGGCCGCCGAGCAGATGAAGAAGGCGGGCGCAGCCGCATAAACATGGCAGAGTCGATCCAAATCGAAATCGTCACGCCCGAACGCCTGGTGGTGAATGACACTGCGGAGTACATCGAGATCCCGGGCAAGGGCGGCTACCTTGGCGTGCTTCCCGGCCACGCGCCGCTGATTACGGAGCTGGCGGTGGGCGAGATCACCTACAGACGCGGCGCACAGACCCGGCGGCTCTCCGTGGCATGGGGCTTTGCCGAGGTGCTGCCGGAAAAGGTCACCATCCTGGCGGAAACCGCCGAGCGCGCCGATGAGATTGACGTCACGCGCGCCCAGGCGGCAAAGCAACGCGCGGAAGAAGAGCTGCGCAAGGCCGGCCCCACGGGCGATGCCGCCGCGCAGGCCGCTCTGGAACGGGCCACCGCGCGGCTGGGAGTAGCGGGCAAGCAGAACGGTTGATTCAGATACGTTTCATTTCAGGCGCAGCCGCACCGGCTGTGCCTTTTTTGTGCGCTCACGCTGCCCTGCCAAGAGGCGGAGCTTTTTTCTCTCCCAGAACCATGGAGCGTAAACGCAGCGCGTTTTTCGCCGCGTAACCGGCCTGGTCGTTGTCAAAATACACGTAGATGGCCTTCAGCCGTCTTGCCTGCTCTTCAATCCAGCCGGCCCACGCGCGCAACCGCGGGTTGCTGTAACTGCCCTGGTATTTGCCGTCTTCGGGGCCGTGCAGGCGGACGTAAGCGAAATCCGCCGTCACGTCGCGCGGCGTTTGATAGCCGGCAAGCTCGTAGATGCAGAACGCGGCGTTGAACCTGGCCAGAATGCGATTGACCTGCGGGCTGATCCAGCTCATCTCACGAAATTCAAATGCGTAGCGGTGTTCTCGGGGGAGAACCTCCAGCAGGCCCTGCAGCCGCTCAACATTGACCCGCCATCGCGGAGGAAGCTGGAACAGGAACGGCCCTAGCTTTCTGCCAAGATGTTCCGCCCGCGGCAGCAGGTTCTCCAGCGCGTTCTCCGGTTCCTTGAGCTTTTTGTTGTGAGTGATGAACCGGCTGGCCTTCACCGCGAACACAAAATTTTCCGGAGTAGAGTCACGCCAGCATTCAAAGGCCGGGATGGTGGGCAGTTTGTAAAAACTGTTGTTGAGCTCCAGGGTGTCAAAATGCCGGGCGTAGAAATCGAGCATTTTTGACGGCGAGGTCCGGGGCGGATAAAACGGCCCGACCCAGTGCCTGTAATGGTAGCCCGAGGTGCCGATGCGTATGTCGCAGGTCATTTCTGATAATG
>DATIWA010000035.1:0-2897 GCA_035465515.1 Candidatus Limnocylindrales bacterium
ATTGCCGGGAAGCGTGGGCAGGGCGGAGGCATTGCCGCGCGGACGGGGCAGAGCCTCGGCCAGCGAGCGCAGGTCGGCAGCGGACATGGCCGTGACCTGTTCCAGGCTCACATCCACGAGAATGTTGCCGCGGTAGAAGAGAATGCGTTTGTTGTTGGAAGCAGCCTCGTCGCCGATCGTCTCCCTCTGCATCTGCGGCTGCACGTAGTAGGTGAACGCCCCAAAGGCGCCGCTGGAATCGTTAAAGCGCGCCGCCTTGACCTGCATCTTGCGTCCGTTACGGCTGTAAGTGGCGGCTTCAAAATTGGCGAACCCGTACTCCTTGAGCACCGGACCATCTGCTGCATCCGCCTGAGCCGGGTCGGAGCCCGACTTGACTGAAGATTTTTCCAGGGTCCAGCCATCAAATTGCTTCGGCAGGAATCCCGGTTCCCTGGCCATCGCCATGGACGCGGCCAGAACCATACAGAAGATGCATAAGCGTTTCATCGTGTTGAACATCTTGGATAAAAGCGGCAAAACCCTTGTTTATTAGACACCGGGCGCCATATTCAGGATTCTAAATGGAAACCGGTGCGTCCGTGTTGCTGGAAAGCCGGGTACGCGGCCATAGGTCACAAGCCGGCGCAGGCGGCCGGGGCGAAATCGGTTAAACTATTGTGAATGGCTTTCATTCAGCGGAGAAAGAGTGTAGCGGCCAAGATCGGCAGCGTTCGCGTAGGCGGCGATGCGCCCGTCGTGGTCCAGTCCATGACCAACACGGACACGGCAGACGTACCGGGAACCATTCAGCAGGTGGCGCAGCTGGCCCGGGCGGGATCAGAACTGGTGCGCGTGACCGTGAACAATGATGCGGCGGCAAAAGCTGTTCCGGCCATTGTAGAAGGACTGGCAAAGCAAAGCATCCAGGTGCCGATCATCGGCGACTTCCACTACAACGGCCACCTGCTTCTGACTAAATATCCGGAGTGCGCCCAGGCCCTGGCCAAGTACCGCATCAATCCGGGAAACGTGAGCGTCGGGCGAAAAGACGACAACAACTTCCGGGCGATGATCGAGGTGGCCATCAGGAACGGCAAGCCGGTGCGGATCGGCGTCAACTGGGGATCGCTGGACCAGCAGCTCCTGACGCGGATGATGGATGAAAATTCCCGCTCGGCGGAGCCGAAAGACGCCCGCGACGTGACCATGGAAGCCATGGTGGTGAGCGCGCTGCGTTCCGCGGAGATCGCCGAAGATACCGGCCTGCCGCATGATCACATCCTGCTGAGCGCCAAGGTCAGCGGCGTGCAGGACCTGATTGACGTTTACCGCAGCCTGGCATCGCGCTGCGATTACCCGCTGCACCTCGGCCTCACCGAAGCGGGCATGGGGGCCAAAGGCATTGTCAGCAGCACGGCAGGGCTGGCGGTGCTTTTGCAGGAAGGCATCGGCGATACCATTCGCGTTTCACTCACTCCGGCGCCGAACGGCAACCGCGCGGAAGAGGTAACGGTGGCCCAGCAGATCCTGCAGTCGCTGGGTATCCGGAGCTTCACGCCGCAGGTCACGGCCTGTCCCGGCTGCGGCCGCACCACCAGCACCTTTTTTCAGGAGATGGCGGAACAGATCCAGTCCTACCTGCGCGAGAACATGCCGGTCTGGAAGGAAAAATATCCTGGCGTGGAAGAGCTGAAACTGGCGGTGATGGGGTGTGTGGTGAACGGCCCCGGCGAATCCAAACGCGCCAACATCGGCATCTCACTGCCTGGCACCTTTGAAGAGCCCAAGGCGCCGGTTTTTGTGGATGGGCGCCTGATGACCACCCTGAAAGGCGACCGTATTGTCGCCGAGTTCATCGCGATCCTGAACGACTACGTTCATTCACGCTACGGTTCCCGGGAAGAGGCTGCGGTCCGGGTTTAGCGCAGGAGCAGCCCGGCAGCCCATCACGCAGCATTCCAGGAACAATTTTTCCTCATTGCACCGAATTTTTACGGGGGCGCCGCTACCTTTACGAGATGGCGCGCGTCTTATCAGTATTCATTCTTTTCTCTCTCACCCTGATGGGAGCGAAATGGTATAAGGAAAGGTGGATCGAGCAAAGCAGTTTGAAGTGGTCTCGACCTCACTGCCACGGCAAGATGTTTTGCAGAATTCATTTCTGATTAGCTTTCGCTCCCGCAGGGTGCAATTCCAGAAGCTACTCTCTCCAGCAGTTTCCCTTTTCGCAAGCCGCACATCCAACTGGAAGGAACCCTGCTTTGCAGAGGGCGAGAGAAGAGCATGCGGCTATACAACGCAAAGAAAGCGGAACAGGAGCAGGCAAAGGAGCACGCCTCACCGTGGAAGCTGGGCGGGCTGACCGTTTCCCAGTTGGGGAAGCGCGTTTACAACGAAATTTTCGCGGATGAGGTGCTGACGCGCTCGGCGGCTCTCTCCTTCTATTTCCTTGCGGCGCTTGTCCCCATGCTTTTTTTTGTAGTGGCCATGCTGGGCTTCTTCGCCCAGAGCGAGAGCCTGCAATCCAGCCTGTTCAACTACGCGGGCCGTTTCATGCCTCCCGACGCGTTTACGCTCATGCAGAAAACCGTGCGGGAAATCGCCACCAATGCAACCGGCCTCAAGCTGGCCCTCGGGCTTGGGCTTGCCTTGTGGTCGGGCTCAGGCGGAGTCGGTTCCGTCATGGACGCCCTTAACCGCTGCTATCACGTAAAAGACGGACGCCCCCTCTGGTTGCAGAAACTGATTGCGATCCTCCTGACGATGGCCATCGCCGCCCTCATGATCGTGGCCCTTGTGATCGTGCTCTATGGGGGAGCAATCGCCCAATTCGTCGGATCACATACCGGCCTGAGCAGCATCGTGGTCTTGACGTGGAAAATCGCGCAGTGGCCCGTGGCTGTGTTTTTCATTGT
>DATIWA010000036.1:0-3803 GCA_035465515.1 Candidatus Limnocylindrales bacterium
TCGCGGTCCTGGCCTTTGCATCGGGCATCCTGCTCGCAGACCATATTTCTCGGACCCCGCAATGCTGGGGTATTTCTGCCCTGTGCCTCGCATGTTGTGCCGTTATTGCTGCATTCCGCTGCCGGGCGCCGGTGGCGCAAGTTGCGGCGGCGCTGGCTCTCATGAATGTCGGCTCCTTTGCCCGGGTTTACACGCCTTCGCCGGTAATCACAGTTCCGCCGCAGGAATTTATAGGCAGCGACACGGTGGAGATTGAAGGCCATGTCATAGCGGATGGCGCAATCCTCGCCGGCGGAACTCCGCGTGAGCGTTTTGACCTGATCGCCGAAAGCATGCAGCTTCAGCACCGTGAGTTTACGCAACCGGTGCGAATGCGCATGACGCTGTATCCGCCTCGATCTGGAGAGCAGCAGACATTCATAAGCAAACAAGGGCTGCCTCGTCTTTTTTATGGCGACCACGTTTCTCTGGTCGCGACCCTGCTCCTGCCCCGCAACTTTGGGAATCCGGGAGCTTTCGACTATGAAGGCTATCTGCATGGGCTGGGCATAGGAGTTATCGGCTTTGCCAAAGCAGAGCATGTAAACGTCCTTCCCGAGACGCCCGGCAAATACGGGACCCGGCTTGGAGTGTGGCGCAGCCGTATGCGCCGCAGCATTCTTGAGCACATCGGCGGCAAGGCGTCCGGGCTTTGGAAACGCGAAGACGCTGCATTGTTCGCCGCGATGACTCTCGGCGATGATTCCATGCTGCTTCGCGATGTCCGGGAAGACTTCCAGAAGACCGGGATCTATCACCTGCTCGTGGTCTCCGGGATGAACGTCGGGCTGCTGGCTTTTGCCGTGTTCTGGCTGGCGCGGCGGTTGCATGCCCCGAAATGGGCGGCCTCCCTGGTGACCATCGCGCTCGCCGTGTTCTATGCCTACATCGCGGGCCTGGGCGTGCCCATTCAGCGCGCGGTGCTCATGCTCTCCCTGTTCCTTGCTGCGCGACTGCTCTACCGTGGCCGCGCGTCGCTCAATGCCACCGGCTTTGCGGCGCTGGTTGTGCTGGTGATTTCCCCCCAGGCGCTGTATGAAGCCGGCTTTCAACTTACTTTTCTGGCCTTGCTGGCGATCTCCGGAATCGGCCTGCCGTTGCTGGAGCGAAGCTCAGAACGTTACCGGAGGGCCCTGGGCCACTTCGATTCCTCCGCTTACGATCTGACTCTTGAACCGCGCCTGGCGCAGGTCCGTCTCGACCTTCGCCTGGTTGCGGGCAGACTTGCAAAATTCGTCGGGGCCCGTCCTGCCAATTGGCTCCTTCTGGGCGCCGCGAAGTGCGTAATCTCGCTCTATGAGCTGGTGGTAGTCTCGGCGGTCACGCAGGCCGTCATCGTGCTGCCCATGCGCATTTACTTTCATCGCGCGGCAATCATCGGATTACCGGCCAACATCCTGGTGCTGCCGCTGGCAGGTGTAATGCTGAATGCCGGCGTGGCCGCCATTGCACTGAGTTACCTCTGGCTGCCGCCGGCCAGGATTGCAGCGTGGGCTGCCACTGCGGCGCTGCACTGGACCCTGGCATGCCTCGGCTCGCTCTCTCGTCTTCATATTTCTCAATGGCGCGCGCCTGAACCCGGACTGGCGCTCTGGCTGGTCGCCGCTCTTTCCATTGCCACGGGTCTTGCAGCGGTACGCGCGCGCCGCGCCCTGGCTCTTGCCGGCATGGCGATCTTGTTCGCTTGCGCCGCCTTCGTTGGCCTTTATAACGCCGCGCCCGCACTAATCCCCAACCGGCTCGAGATCACCGCGATTGACGTCGGCCAGGGTGACTCCATCCTGCTGGTCTCGCCGGACGGACACACCATGCTGGTGGATGCCGGCGGCAGCATCGGCCCCGCGCACAGCGAGTTTGATTTTGGTGAGGACGTGGTTTCGCCCTACCTCTGGTCGCGCGGCCTCGAGCATCTGGACGTGGTTGTGTTGACGCACGCCCACGGCGACCATATAGGCGGACTGGCCCGGGTGATTGAAAATTTCCATCCTGCGGAACTCTGGCTGGGCATCAATCCATCTACCCCTGCCCTGGAGAATGTTTTGCAAGTCGCGGCCGCAAACCACGTCACATTACAAAAACACATCGCCGGTGATGGCTTTCCCTGGGGCGGTGCCCAGGTGCGGGTCCTTTCACCTCCGGCGGATTGGCGCCCGCGCAGCAGGCCGGGAAATGACGATTCGCTGACATTCCTGATCTCTTATGGCCACACCAGCGCACTGCTGGCCGGCGACCTGGAAAAAAAGATGGAAGACTTTGTAGCCGGCGAATCACCGCACGCGGACGTGCTCAAGGTCGCGCACCACGGCAGCGCGACTTCCACGACTCCTGAGCTGCTCGCGGCCTTCCAGCCGCATTTTGCCGTCATCTCTGTGGGCTATCGGAACCAGTTCGGGCATCCCCGGATGGAGGTCTTGCAAAGATTGCAGCAAGACCATGTGCGGACGTACCGGACAGATATGCTTGGGGCGGTTACCTTTCTGCTCGATGGCAAGAGCGTCTCAGCACAAACGCCGCTCCGCTGAGCAAGAACCTGTTCCACGCACTCTTCCAACGGTCGTTCAAGCGCAATATTGACGCGAACGGTACATGTCCGGAAGAAACCTGTTATTCGAAGGTAAATACGGCAGAATAGCCAGAGAACACACCCAACAACTTAGTCCCAGGCCTGTACCGGCGCCTCCGCCAGCGTCAGCCTGAACAGAGGAAAAAGCGCGTGAAAAAACCTTTTGCTGTTATCGCTGTTTTAGCATTCCTTTCCGCTTTATCACTTGCGCAGGTTCCCGTATCGCGGCGCAGCCAGGAAACAGTAGCAGACCGCGTCACTTTGTTGCAGGACAGAGGGCCTTCAAGCACGACCTGGCACATGGATAATTTTGACGGTCGTTTCCGAATTTTCAGCCAGCCGAGCATCAATACTCCCGGTAAAGAGTGGCTTACCATCACGCCGGCCGGCGGAGTGGCCATTGGCACCACTATTCCGTATGCTGCGCTCCACGTGGCTGCCGACAACAATGCCTCCCAGGACCGGCCCACTCAGTTCCTGATTTCCGGCCGCACGAATCCCAATCTCCATCTGTTCATGGGAATTCGGACGGAGGTTTCGCCGCCGGTAGCCCAGATCTCGTTCATCGAAGAAAATGTCGGTTGGCGGAATATTTCAATCGGCGGCAACGAAAGCAATGTCGGTATTGGGACATTGCACCCGCATGAAAGGCTCGATGTAAATGGCAATGTACGGGCTTACGGAGCTCTCTTTGCCAAGGCCGGAATCTTTGACAGCAGCACCCGCATGGACAACGACCGCGAAGGACAAAGAGACCGCTATCGCAACGGCTGGAACCGCGACCGGGATGACGACCGTGATCGTGACCGCGGGTACCGCGACGAGGACGTAATTCTCGGGCTGGGCCGCTACCACGCGCGCGTCTTTCGCGTTGACGATCAAGGGTCAGTCTTTGCCGCCAAGGGATTTTTTCCCGGTGGCGTGGACTACGCCGAATCAGTGGAAATCACCGGCGACCGTTCCACGTATCAGCCCGGTGACGTGATGGCCATCGACAAAGATTCTGCACAAGGCTTTTCCCTGACCCGCGAAGCCTACTCCACCCTGGTGGCCGGCGTTTACTCTACAAAACCCGGGGTCCTGGCCAGCACTCATCCGCTGGAGCCGCAGAAATTTGAAGGTGAAGTTCCCCTGGCCATGTTTGGCATCGTGCCCTGCAAAGTATCGGCTGAAAATGGCCCGATCCATCGCGGCGACCTGC
>DATIWA010000037.1:0-3392 GCA_035465515.1 Candidatus Limnocylindrales bacterium
GGTGTTCGAGAAAAGCATTGCCGCCTTGCAGCGATTAAACGAGCTGGGCTACGGCGCGCAGAATTCACCCCTGCTGCTGAACCTTGTTTACAACCCCCTGGGCGCTTCCCTGCCGCCTTTGCAGGAGAAGCTTGAGGCCGACTCTAAGAAACAGCTGCGCGAACACTTCGGCATCGAGTTCAATCGTTTGTTCACCATCACCAATATGCCTATCCGGCGCTTTGCGGATTTCCTCGTGCGCACCGGCAAGATGCAGACCTACATGGGTCTTCTGGTCAACCATTTCAATCCTGCGACGGTTGACCAGTTGATGTGCCGCTCCATGGTAAGCGTGAGCTGGGACGGCCGGATTTACGACTGCGATTTCAATCAGATGATGGACATCGAGGAACCCCGGGCGCGAACCATCTGGGACGTTGAAAGCTTTGATGATTTTCAGGGCTCCCGCATCGCCACCGCCGGGCACTGCTTCGGCTGCACCGCAGGCGCCGGCTCAAGCTGCGGAGGGAGCCTCGAATGATGCTCGTTTTGGTGCTGGTAATCATGCTTGCTCTGGCGGTTGCCTGGGTGAACGGCGCCAACGATGTTTCCAAAGGCATTGCCACTCTGGTGGGCAGCGGCGTAACCAATCTCCGCACCGCGGTGTTCTGGGGAACCTTGTGGACCGGCATCGGCGGGCTTGCCGGCGCTTTCCTGGCCAAAGCCATGGTGCAGATGTTTGGCAAAGGACTGCTTGCCTCCAGTGCGCATCCAACCGCGGCTTCCGCTGTTGCCACGATCGCCGGCGCCGTGATTTGGATTGCCGCGGCGACCCGCAAGGGGCTCCCGGTCTCAACCACGCATGCGATTGTTGGCTCGCTGGTCGGCGTCGCGTCCGTCGCATACGGGCTTGCGGGCGTGAACTGGGCTGCTCTGGGTGGGAAGATATTCCTCCCCCTTCTCCTCAGCCCGGTGATTTCTCTGCTGCTGACGATGGTCGCGTTGCGTATCGCGAACGTATTCGCTCCCGCCGGCAGGAATGACTGCCTTTGCCTCGAGCTCGTGGCGCCCACGGCCATTGCCTTCGCCGATGCGGGCGTGTCGAACACAATGGCCCTTCCAACAGTCCATGTCTCGGGCTGCGCGAGCGCCAGGAGAAGAGTTCCGGGACTTACTCTCAGCCACCTGCACTGGCTCACAAGCGGCGCCACCAGCTTCGCCCGCGGTTTGAACGACGGACCTAAAATGGTGGCGCTTGCACTCGCCGCTGCCGTCCTCGCAGGGCCTTCCTCAAAGAATAATTTCCTCTACTTCGCAACCGTGACCCTTGGCATGGTTGCGGGGAGCTGGTTTGCCGGGAGGCGCGTGACCCAGGTCCTGGCGACCGGCGTCACCCAGATGGATGATCGCGAAGGACTGGTCGCGAACCTGGTGACGTCTGCCCTGGTAGGCCCGGGTGCCGCTCTGGGGCTGCCCATGTCCACCACGCACGTGGCTTCAGGAGCGATCATGGGGCTGGCGGCTGGCCGTGGCAAAGGCGTGAACTGGAACACCTTGCGCGGCATGCTGCTTGCATGGGTGGTGACTCTGCCGGTGGCCGCAATCGCAGGGATTGGCGTGCTTTACCTGCTCACAATGGCGGGGCTTAAGTGAAACGGGAAAATGTTCTACGTCTGATCCTCGCAGCTTTGCTGATGGCCGTGATCGGGACGGCCTATCACCTGCTCCCGCTCAATGCATGGGGCAGCGCCCTGCTGGAATGGATTCGCGGTTTTGGTTTGCCCGGTGCCGCCATCTATGGGGCGGTTTACGCCGTCGGAGTCTTGTTCTTTCCAGCTTCGCTGCTGACGGCCGGAGCAGGACTGGTGTACGGGCCTTTGGTCGGAGTGGTCATCATTTCGCCCGCAAGTGTTATTGGCGCGTTGCTCGCGTTTCTTGTCACCCGATATTTTGCCGGCCGCTGGGTGGAATCCAAAGTCGCTTCCCAGCCCAAGTTCGCTGCAATGCAGCGCGCCGTCGAAAAGAATGGATTCAAGTTCGTTCTGCTTCTGCGCCTGCAACCGATCCTGCCCTTTGTATTTTTGAACTATGCCCTCGGTCTGACCCGCGTGCGCCTGCGCGACTATGTCCTGGCATCATGGATCGGGATGCTTCCCGGGACCATCCTTTATGTGTATCTGGGGGCAGCGCTCGGAAATGTTGACGATCTGTTCCGGCCAGGAGCCCTGCAACATGGCAACTGGACCAGTCTGCTGTTCTGGGCCGGATTGGCGGCCGCGGCCTTGCTGGCGGTCTGGGCGGGGAGACTGGGGCGGGCGGCCTTACGCGAGGAGTTGGAACAGCAACCCGAAACACCCAGGAGCGTGGCATGAACCAGATTGCCGAAGCCCTGCCCAATACCGCACCGGACCAATACGACCGCACCCTGCTTGAAAACACCCACCCTCCTGAGTGGACCAATCCCCGGCCGCAGGGCCGCTATAACCTGGTGGTGATCGGCGCCGGCACAGCGGGCCTGGTATCGGCTGCCGGAGCTGCGATTCTGGGGGCGCGCGTCGCCCTGGTCGAAAGAAACCTCATGGGAGGCGACTGCCTCAATTTTGGCTGCGTTCCGTCAAAATCTCTGATCGCCGCAGCGCGCACGGCCCATGCCGTACGGGAAGCTGCCGGCTTTGGAGTTGAAATCCCGGGACCGCCGGAGGTGAGATTCCAACAGGTGATGGAACGGGTGCGCCGGATTCGCAGCAACATCTCTGTGCACGACTCGGCAGATCGGTTCGCGGCGCTAGGGGTGGACGTTTTCTTCGGTCAGGCGCAATTCGTGTCGCGCAGGAGCATTGAGGTGGCTGGGACCCGTCTTGACTTTTCCAGAGCGATCATCGCGACCGGCGCAAGGGCCGCTGATTTGCAGGTACCGGGTTTAAAGGAAGCCGGGTACCTTACGAACGAGACGGTTTTTTCAATCAACGAACAGCCAAAGCGGCTGATCGTTGTCGGCTCAGGTCCCATCGGCTGCGAACTGGGCCAGGCATTCCATCAGCTCGGCAGCAATGTGACCATGGTGAGCGCGGGTTCAAAGCTGCTGCCGAAGGATGACCCTGACGCTGCGCAAGTCCTGCAAAAGCGGTTTGAGCGGGAAGGCATCCAGATGCGATTCAATGCCCGGATACTTCGCGCGGAGACGTCGCCCCGGGGCAAGGCGCTCGTCTTCGACCGGGGCAACGGAGAAGAGGACGTTACGGCGGACGAAATCCTGGTCGCCGTGGGCCGGGCGCCAAACGTGGAAGGCCTCAACCTGGAAGCAGCGGGAATCGAATACAACAACAAAGGCGTACTGGTGGATAATCGGCTCCGGACATCAAATCCGCGGGTTTATGCCGCAGGCGATATTGCATCACAGTACCAATTTACAC
>DATIWA010000038.1:0-3478 GCA_035465515.1 Candidatus Limnocylindrales bacterium
GAAAAGACCACGCCCCCAATCACCAGCCACATGGGGACATACCAGAAGTTTTCCGGCTGAATCTCCTGGCGCTGCAGATAGATGTTGGTTCCGAAGTTGATGGCGCGCCCGATGATCCATCCCATGGCTACCCCGAGCGCCCCGCCAAGCATGCCCATGGAACCGGCCTCGATAAAGAATATTCTTTTCACGTCGCCGTCACTCGCGCCTACGGCTTTCATAATGCCGATCTCGCGCCGCCGCTCCAGAATGGCCATCACCAGCGTGTTCACAATGCCCAGCGACGCCACCGCCAGCGCCAGGCTGCCAAAGATGCCCAGAAACATGTCCAGCACCCGGAAAAATTTTGTAATGCCCTGGGAAGCATCAAGAATTGAAAAGGTATTGAACCCGGCTTTCTTGATCTCTCCTTCCACGTGCTCCACATCTTTGCTCTTGGCCACGCGAACCACCAGCGCGGTGTAGGTCTTTCCCTGCCCCGGACGCATGATGTTGCTCAGGTCTCCAGGCTGCATCATGTTCAGCGACTCGGCAAACGCGATCGGCAGATATGCAGACGTCCGGCCGTTGCGCATTCCGCGATAAGGCTCAGTGTCCACAATCCCCACAATCTTCAGGCGCTGCTCGCGCCGCACCACGTTGAAACCGGCTCCGCCCGAATCGTCGTCTTCGGCGTCACCTTTCTGCGGCGCGCCCGGCTTCTGCGCCACAGCCGGCGCCGGTGTATCCTGCGACCGCTCCGCGTAGCGCAGGATAATGTCTCGCCCCAGAAGCTGGTCGGCCTGTTCCCTGGTCAGCCTGGGATCGCTCAAGCGATCTTTCTCCGGCAGCCCCAGCAGCGTGCGCGCAAACTCGGAAAGCAGGATCACCTCACGCGCGTCTGGCGAAGTGAAAAATGTGCCCTGCACGTCATCAAAAGCTTCACTGTTGTGGGCCGACCCCGGCAGGCCCCCCACCACCGTGAAGTGCGCGTCCTCTGGTCTCGCCCCATCCAGGCGAAACTCGCCGACCGCGCTGAAATTGGGATATACCTCCACCACTTCCGATATCTGCTCAAATGAATTTCGCGCGGCATCATCCAGCACCTTCGGCTGCCCCACAGGCACGTTGGTCTGACCGAAGCGCGGTGCGCGCAAGGCGCGTGAGGTCACCACAATTGAATCAAACAGTCCTGACCGTCCCAGTTGGCGGGTCGCCAGTTTTTGCAGTCCCACGCCCAGTGACAGCATGGCCACCAGCGAGGCCACGCCCACGCCGATACCCAGCGTGGTAAGCGAATTGCGCAATACGGCTTCCCGCAGGTTTCTGCCGGAAAGCTCAATCATGTCGTAGATTCTCAACGCGCGGCTCCCTTCCTGCCGGTCTGGGTTTCGCCCAGCACCCGGCCGTCGCCCAGGAAAATCATCCGGTTGGCATACCGTTCCGCAAGCGCTCGCTCATGGGTAACCATAATCACCGTCATTTCCAGCGTCTTGTTCAAATCGGTAATCAGGTTCATGATCTCCGTTCCGGTCTTTGAATCCAGGTTCCCCGTCGGCTCGTCCGCCAGCAGGATCTTCGGCCGGTTCGCCAGGGCCCGCGCCAGCGCCACTCTTTGCTGTTCGCCGCCTGACATTTCGCCGGGACGATGCTTCGCGCGGTCCGCAAGACTCACCCGTTCCAGCGCCTCCTGCACGCGCGACCGGCGTTCTTTCCGCCGTACCTCAGCAAAGCGCATGGGCAGTTCCACGTTTTCATAAGCCGTCATGGTCGGCACCAGGTTGAACGACTGGAAAACCATTCCAACCGTATGCCGCCGGTACTGCGCCAGTTGCTCCTGCGTCATGGTGGCCAGGTCCTGGCCTTCCACCACGATGGCGCCGGAATTAGGCCGGTCCAGCCCGGCAATCAGGTTCAGCAATGTGGACTTCCCGGAACCCGACGCCCCCAGCAGCGCAATAAACTCACCCCGGCCCGCGGCCAGACTCACTCCGTCCACGGCCATGATGGTGTTTTTTCCCAGCCGGTAATGGCGGACCAGTGACACGGTCCTTACCGCTTCAGCGTCTCTGGCGGCCGTCGTGCCGCTGGTATCCTTCCGCCCTTCAGGGTCTTCCACCGTCTTCAGCCCGAAATCGATCATGGTGTCTTGACTCAACGCTTTCCCCTCAGAACTTCTTCTCAAATGTTACTACGCAATCTCAGGCCGCCGGACGCCAGGGCCAGCCATTCACCTTAGGACAAAGGTCCGCGCTGTCACCTGTCCCAAAAACCTGCCATACGCGATGTCCGCCCCAGAACCCTCGTTACTTTGCGCAAGTTCCCACGCGCGATTCCGGCAATCTCCACTTATCTGATCTGATCTGTTCTGTTCTTCGTCTCCTTGTTTCCGGTTCGAAACGATTCTTCACAAATTCTCACAGTCCTCGATCCATCTCATTAGCGTTCATCAGCCGTACGGTTTTGCTT
This sequence comes from Candidatus Limnocylindrales bacterium, assembly GCA_035465515.1. GTDB lineage: Bacteria > Acidobacteriota > Terriglobia > Terriglobales > Acidobacteriaceae > Angelobacter. The sequence continues at coordinate 2,449 of DATIWA010000038.1, forward strand.
TTTCCTATCTCGGCGATCCGGCGTGTACAGATGTACAGACTGTACAGAACTGTGCAGCCCGCCCCCTCCCCCTTCGTCCCCGAATCTAAAAGACTTAGCCGATTCATCCCCGGGGATGGCCCCCACGAAAACCTTCCTAAAAACACGAAGAGCGCAATAGCCATTGACCATTGCGCCTATACCCGTCAGGCCCCTGTGCCGGTGAAACCGGCCGTTGCGCCACCTTCACATCACCCCCAACCCTATCAACTCGCAATCGGCAAATCAATTGGCCTTAAGGACACTTGACAGCGTTTTCGCCGTGCGCAAGCATTCCGCTTCCAGCCGTTCTCTTCTCTACATGAGCCCTGTAACCCATTTCTTTGCCGGATGGCTTCTCGCCGGCGCCACTCCGCTCAACCGGCGTGAAAAAGCTGCGGTCAGCTTCGCTGCTGTGGCGCCTGACATTGACGGTCTGGGCGCGGTCCCGGAACTCCTGACCCGCCATTCCCGCCACCCGCTGCCATGGTTCTCCCAATACCACCACTCCCTCCATACCTTGGCCTTCGCTTCACTGCTGACATTGGCCGTATTCCTGCTCTTACGCTTTCCCGGCAAGACCTTTGCGGCTCCATCGCCCGGCGGTCATCGCTATCCCGGCCATCCCTGGACTGCCGGCCTGCTGGTTTTCCTCAGCTTCCACCTGCACCTGTTTTGCGACCTGATCGGGTCACGCGGCCCTGACGGATATTCCTGGCCAATCCCTTACCTCAAGCCTTTCTCCAACGCGGTACAGCTAAGCTGGCACGGACAATGGGCGCTCAATGGCTGGCAAAACGTGGTCATCACCTGCGTGCTTCTATTGGCGATCTTGTGGACTACATGGAGAACTGGGAGTTCTCCCCTGGAACTGGCTTCAGCCAGGGCCAGCCACGAGGTGGTCACGGCAATCCGGCGAAGGTTTCCCGCCAGGACTTCCGCATAACCAGGGACGCCAGGTAATCTTGAAAAAAGCTTGCTCTAACTCTCAATAAGTTAGGTTAGAATGCGT
>DATIWA010000039.1:0-6964 GCA_035465515.1 Candidatus Limnocylindrales bacterium
ACGATTCAACAGAAGCCGGGCGCCGTGGAAGTTGCAGTGATTGACGCCGCCAAGCTGATGAGTTTTGTCGGCAACCCGGCCCTGGAACCGCTTGCGGCCGAAGCGGGGCGGAGACTCCAGCGGGTGCTTGAGAAAATTCAGTCGTAGACCTCAATCATAGTTGACAATATAACCATATGGATATATAGTTAATTACATCGGAGTTGCGCTTTGTCCCTGATGCTGAGTGAACGAATGACTGAGTTGGTGGCCCAGAGGTTTCGGTTGCTGGGCGAGCCGATGCGGCTGCGGATACTCCAGGCCCTGGAACCCGGCGAACTTTCCGTCAATGAGATCGTCGCCGGCCTGGGAAGCAGCCAGCCGAATATTTCAAAACATCTTCAGGCCCTTTGCCAGGGCGGCCTGATCAGCCGCCGCCGCGACGGGCTGAACATTTTCTACTCCATTGCCGATCCCATGGTGTTCAAGCTCTGCGGCCTCGTTTGCCGGAGCGCTGCCGAGCACACCAGGGCGCAGCTTGCTGAGTTGGATGCTGTCCCCGCGGGGCCTGCCGCTGTTTCCAGAAAGCGCGGCAGGCATGCGGGGTGAGCAGAACGGGTGAGAAATGCGGAACGCGCTGGTTTTCTTGTTGATTGCTCTCTGCAGGACGGCCTTCGGGCAGGCCGAACCACTGACTCTGTCCCAGGCGGTCGCGGTCGCGCTTGAGCGCAACCCGCAGCGCAAGGCGGCCATGGCGGAAATCCGCGGCGCCAGGGCCGGCGTCCGTGAGGCCCAATCCGGCTACCTGCCCCGGTTGAGTTTCTCTGAGACTGCTGTGCGCAGCAATGACCCGGTTTTCGTGTTCGGCACCAAACTACGCCAGGATCGTTTCACGTCCGCCGATTTCGCTTTGAACCGGCTCAATACCCCCACCCCGGTCGGCAATTTTGCCACGCGTTTTTCCGCGCAATGGAACCTGTTCAACTCATTTGCCACCTCATTTCAGGTGCACCAGGCCTCGCGCTTTGAGGCCGCGGCCAAAGAACGCGCCTCCCGGTCAGACCAGCTCGTTACCTTTCGCGTCATTCAGGCTTATTACGGCGTGCTGCTTGCGGCGCGGCAGTTGCAGGTCGCGGAACATGCCGTGGCTACCGCGCAATCGGTGATGGAGCAGGGACGCGCCCGGTTTGAGTCCGGCTCCACGGTGGAATCCGACTATCTGGCCGCACAGGCGGACCTGGCCGCGCGCCAGCAGGAACTGGTGCAGGCGCGCAACGCGCTGGCGCTGAGCAAAGCCGAGTTGAACATTGCCATGGGCATTGTCCCTGATCACGACTATCAGACTTCCGATCAGACCGCCTTGCCGGACTGGCCGACGCCGGCCTTGAGCGATGCTGAAGCCCGTGCCCTGAAGGAGCGCCCTGACCTGAAAGAAGCCGCGGCCCAGGTAGATGCCCGCGACTTCGGCGTGCGGGCGGCAAAATCGGCGTTCGGCCCGAAGCTGAACGCTTTTGCCAGCTCGGAGCTCGACAACGTTACCCCCTTCGGAAACGGAGGCAACAACTGGACTGCCGGGGCCGAGCTGCAGATTGATATTTTCTCCGGCGGGGAAAAATCGGCCCGGCTTTCTCGTGAGCGGGCCGGCCTGGAGCAGGCGCAGGCGCTTAAACAACTCGCCGAGGACAAGGTCCGCCTGGACGTTCGCCGCGCCTGGTACGCCTATGACACGGCACGGCAGATAGCCAAGGTGACGGAGGCGGCCGCAACCCAGGCGGAGGAAGCTCTGCGCATTGTGAACAACCGGTATCAGGCGGGGCTCACGACCATTACCGAAATGTTGCGCGCCGAAGACGCGGCGCGTACCGCGCGCAACAATCACTGGGAAGCCATCTATCGCTGCCGGACAACGTACGCTGCCCTGCAGCTGGCGATGGGGGAATTGAACTCGCAATCGCCCGTGGTGACATCATGAAAAACAAAATAATCGCACCAGCGTTACTGCTGCTGATCTCTTCCGGAATTGTCGCCTGCAGTGCGGACCGGCAGGTTGCCGCCAACGTGCCGGAGACGGTCCATGACGTAAGCGTGACCAGGGTACAGGAACTGGCTGTCCCGGATACGTTCCCCGCCGTGGGCACGGTCCACGCTCTGCGCACTGCTCCGCTCTCCGCCCAGGTCATGGGCTACATCACGGCGGTGAATGTCCGCGAGGGAGACGCTGTGAAAGCAGGCCAGGTGCTGGCCACCATTGATGACACGCAGACGCGTGCCGCCGTGGCCCAGGCCAGGGCCGCGGTGGCCGCAGCCGAGCACGAAGCGAGCGCCAGCGAATCGGAGTTCGCCCTGGCACAGAGCACGTTCAACCGTATGCAGGTTCTGTATTCGAAAAAATCCCTGAGCCCGCAAGAGTATGACGAGATCAAGACTCGATTGCAGTCGGCAGGCGCCCGGCGCGATACCTCACGCGCGAGCCAGGCGCAGGCGGCTGCCGCCCTTGAACAGGCCCAGGCCACGCTTGACCATACACGCGTGCGGGCCCCTTTTGCCGGTGTTGTCACCGAGCGGCGGGTTGACCCCGGCGCTCTGGCTTCGCCCGGCATGCAACTCCTCACGGTGGAAGCCAGCGGCCGGTTCCGCCTTGAAGCCAGCGTGGATGAACGCGACCTGAAATTCGTCCGGCTGGGCGGCCAGGTCCCCGTTACCATTGACGCCTTTGGCGGCGCCCCGCTTAGCGGGAAAGTGGCGCAGATTGTTCCTGCCGCCGACCCCGCCAGCCGCAGCTTCCTGGTGAAGATTGATCTTCCGGCGAATGCCGGCCTCCGTTCAGGCTTGTTCGGACGCGCGGCGTTTGCCCGCGGCATGAAGCAGGCCATCCTCGTCCCGACTGGTTCGGTCATGGACCGGGGCCAGCTCCAGAGCGTGTACGTGGTGGGCGAGAACAACATCGCCGGCCTCCGCTATGTCACTCTGGGCAACAAAGGGAAGGACATGGTGGAAGTTCTTTCCGGGCTCAGTCCCGGCGAAATGGTGGTCTCCAGCCCGGCCGGACGCGAATTGGCAGGCAAGCGTATTGAGGTGCGCTGATGGAAAAGCTTCGCCTGGCTGGAAAAATCGCGTTCGCCTTCATTGAATCCAAGCTCACGCCGCTGGTGATTGTCGCGTCGCTGCTGCTGGGCGGCATGGCGATCTGGAAGACGCCGCGCGAGGAAGAGCCGCAGATCGTTGTCCCCATGCTCGACATAATGGTGCGGATGCCCGGGGCCACGCCGCAGGAAGTGGAGCAGCGGGTAAGCATTCCCATGGAGAAGCTGCTGCGCGAAGTTCCGGGTGTGGAGTATCTCTACTCCATATCCCGTCCCGGCGCCAGCATCCTTATCGTCCGTTTTTATGTGGGAACCAGGGAAGAAGACGCCATCGTTAAGGCCTATAACAAGCTGTATTCGAATTTTGACAAAATTCCACCCGGCGTCTCGCAGCCTGTCATCAAAGTCCGCTCCATTGATAATGTGCCCATCCTGGCCTTGACGCTCTGGGGCCGGAATTATGATCCGTACCGGCTGCGGCTGGCGGCCGGGGAGCTTGAGCACTCCATCAAGCAGATTGACGATGTCTCCGAAACCAGCCTGATCGGCGGGCAGCCGCGCGCGGTACGCGTGGTGCTGGATACGGAAAAACTCGCCGCATATGGCCTCACGCCGGGGCAGGTGGTAGAGCAGCTCCAGGCGGCCAACGTGCGCGAGCCGGCGGGCAGCTTTGCCAGCGGCAACCGGGAGTTCCAGGTCCAGGCGGGAGAATTTTTCAATTCTGCGGCAGACCTCCAGCAGGTGGTCGCCGGCATGCGTAATGGCCGCCCGGTGTATCTGCGCGATGTTGCGGAAAAGATCGATGACGGGCCGTCTGAGCCGGCGAATTACGTTCTTTTCGGTACTGGCGCGGGCACAAAAACCGCCGAAGGCGCATCGCAAAATGCCGCCGTAGACCTCCCTGCGGTTACCATCACCGTGGCCAAGCGCAAAGGGACGAACGCCACGCTTATCGCCGAACATGTGTTGCGGCGCGTGAATGAGTTGCGCGGCAATACGCTCCCCTCGGACCTGAACGTCACGGTGACCCGTAATTACGGCGAGACAGCCAGGGAAAAGTCAAACGAGCTGTTAAAGCACCTGCTGCTGGCGACTCTCTCCGTCACGCTGCTGATTGCCCTGGCGCTGGGCTGGCGCGAATCAGGCGTTGTGCTGCTGGCGGTTCCGGTCACGCTGGCGCTGACTCTGGCCATCTTTTATTTATATGGATACACGCTGAACCGCGTTACGCTTTTCGCCCTGATCTTCAGCATCGGCATTCTGGTGGATGACGCAATTGTGGTGGTGGAGAACATTGTCCGCCATTTTCGCCTGCCGGAAAACCGTGGGCGTCCCCTGCCGCAGGTTGCGGTAGAAGCCGTGGACGAGGTTGGCAACCCGACCATCCTGGCGACTTTTACCGTGATTGCCGCGATTCTTCCCATGGCATTTGTCAGCGGGCTGATGGGGCCTTACATGCGGCCGATTCCGGTAGGCGCTTCCGCGGCCATGCTGTTTTCGCTGATCGTCGCTTTTGTGGTATCCCCCTGGGCGGCGCTGCGACTGCTGCGGCATTATGCCCAGTCCGAGGGCGGGCACGCGCACGCCGCAGAAGGCTGGATGACCCGCCTCTACCGCCGCGTCATGGGGCCTCTCATCGCCAGCGGCCGGCGGCGGATGATTTTCTTTGCGGCAATCGCCGTCCTGTTGCTGGCCGCCTGCGCCCTGGTGCCGTTGAAGCTGGTGCATGTCAAGATGCTGCCCTTCGACAACAAGAGCGAGTTTCAGGTGATTGTGGACATGCCGGACGGCACCACGCTGGAGCAGACCACGCGCGTGACCCAGGAACTCGCGCGCTATCTCGCCCAGCAACCGGAAGTTTTGAACTACCAGGTTTACTCCGGCACCTCCGGCCCCTACAACTTTAACGGGCTGGTGCGGCATTATTTCCTGCGCGGGCAGCCGAATCAGGCGGACATTCAGGTGAACCTGCTGCCGCGCGACCAGCGGAGCGCGCAGAGTCATGAGATCGCGCGCCGTCTGCGGCCTGGCTTGCAGAAGATTGCACAGCCGTTCGGGGCCCGCATCAAGGTCAGCGAGGTGCCGCCCGGCCCGCCGGTCTTACAGACCCTGGTCGCCGAGATTTACGGGCCAGACTACAAGGGGCAAACTGAACTTGCGGCAAAGATCAAGGACATCTTTCAGCACACGCCTGGAGTCGTGGACGTGGACTGGTATGTGGAAGATCCGCAGCAAAAGTACGACATGAAAGTGGACCTGGATAAAGCGGCGTTGCATGGCGTCTCTGCCGCCACCGTAGCCAACACCGTGCAGATGGCGCTGCACGGGGCCGAAGCCGGTTTGCTGCATTCTCCGGAGAGCCGCGAGGACGTGCCGATCCAGGTCAGGCTTGGCCGGGCTGAGCGCTCCAGCATGCAGGACCTTGCCAGCATCAAGCTGCCCGCGGCCGGCGGCGGCGAAGTATCGCTTGGCGAAGTCACCGATACTACCCGGAAGACGATTGATCAAAGCATCTATCGCAAGAACATGCAGCCGGTGGTGTACGTGACGGGAGATGTGGCCGGCGAAGAAGAGAGCCCGGTTTACGCCATCCTGAAAATGAACCAGGCCATTGACCGCCTGAAGCTGCCGCAGGGCTACGCGATCCAGCGCTATAACTCGGTGCAGCCGCCATCAACGGACCGCTATTCCATGAAGTGGGACGGGGAATGGCACATCACGATTGAGGTTTTCCGCGACCTGGGCCTGGCTTTTGCGGCGGTGCTGGTGCTGATCTACGTGCTGGTGGTGGGCTGGTTCAAGTCGTTCCATATACCGCTGGTGATCATGGCGCCCATTCCCCTGACCCTGGTGGGAATCCTGCCGGCGCATGCCATGATGGGCGCATTTTTCACGGCGACGTCCATGATCGGCTTTATCGCGGGCGCCGGCATCATAGTGCGCAATTCCATTATCCTGGTGGACTTCATCGAACTGCGGCGCTCGCACGGCGTGCCCCTGGCCCAGGCGGTAGTGGACGCCGGCGCCATTCGTTTCCGGCCGATGCTTCTGACGGCTGCTGCCGTGGTGGTGGGCGCCAGCGTGATCCTTTTTGACCCTATCTTCCAGGGACTGGCCATATCGCTGATGGCGGGCGAAGTCGCTTCCACGCTTCTCTCCCGCATGGCCGTGCCTGTCCTTTATTACTTGAGCGAACGCCGCCATGAGCACGCGACTCCGCCGCATATTCATGCGCCGGAGAACGCCGCGGACGTGGCCGCTTAGATCACAGAACCTATTGAGGAGCTGGTTATGACAGTTGAACGCGCTTTGAGATTGACGGCAGGAACGTTTGTTCTGCTTTCCCTGGCCCTGGGCTACTGGGTCTCCCCATGGTGGTTGTTGTTCACCGCTTTTGTCGGGCTCAACCTCTTGCAGTCGGGCTTCACAAACTGGTGCCCGGCAATGGCTATCTTCCGCAAGCTCGGCGTGCCGGAAGTCTGTGACCAGAAGCCGGCTGAGCTAAGACGGACAAATATGGCAGCGGTAAAATAGCCGCCGGCCGAAGTCTAAACTGCGCGCCCGAACGCCTCCCCCAGTGAAACGACAGGCGGGCGCGCTCCAGGTTTCAAAAGGAGGCAGTATGAAAACCAAAGCACTCATATTTCTAGTGGCGCTTGCGGTGACCTCTGCTCTGGCGCAGGGGCGTCGGGGCGCCGGACCGGGACCTCGCTACGATCCCAATCATGAAGTCACCATCAGCGGGACCATCGAGCAGATTAATGAACTGGTGGGAAACTGCGGCACACACCTGGTGGTGAAGACCGACCAGGGGAACATGGAGGTGCGGCTGGGACCGACCAAATACCTGGAAGATCAGAAGTTTGAACTCAAAAAAGATGAGGCGATTCAAGTCACCGGCT
>DATIWA010000040.1:0-4052 GCA_035465515.1 Candidatus Limnocylindrales bacterium
ATGCACGAACTCACCCTCTCAGAAGCTTTTTACCGGCTCGGGAAGGTGTCTATGGCCGTTCCAACAGGTGTTGGTTGTATGAAAAATGTAGTGATTCTTTCCGCTGTCATCGTTTTCCTGGGCCTGGCTTCCCGCCCGGCCCGCGCCACTGACGATACCGCTGCGCACAAGCCACTCACGCAAACCCAGATCATGACCGTGGACCAGGTGCATGCCGGCATGACAGGCGTGGCCTACACGGTTTTTCAGGGAACGCAACCTGAATCCATGGGCGTCGAGGTGCTTGGTGTGCTCAAGAACCTGAACGGCCCGAAAAGTGACGTGGTTCTGGTCCGTCTCAAGGGCGAAAAAGCAGAATACACCGGCGTCGTGGCTGGTATGAGCGGAAGCCCCGTTTATATTGACGGGAAATTGCTTGGCGCCATCGCCTACCGTATCGGACAGTTTTCCAAGGAACCTATCGCCGGTGTAACTCCCATCCAGCAGATGCTGGAGATCAACGAGTTCGATAGCAGCGTTCCCGTGCAGGGCTCGGCTGTCGGCGCCAGGCCGGTGGTGCCGGAAAAGACCAGCGGTCCCGGAGTCCCGGACACCGCGCCGGTACAGGGGTTTGCGCAATACCTTCAGCCCATTGATGCCCCGTTCGTGTTCAACGGATTTACCGAGAACGCCATCAGACAGTTCGCTCCGAACTTCGCGGCGGCCGGCATCACTCCGGTAATGGGAGTTGGTTCGGCCAGCGGCGCCAAGCAGCCTGAACCGCTGGTGCCGGGCTCCGCCGTCAGCGCAATCCTGGTCCGCGGAGATATGGACGTTGCCGCCACCTGCACCGTGACTTACATGGACAAAGACCATCTGCTGGCTTGCGGTCACCCGCTCACCCAGTATGGGATGGTTGATATGCCCATGACCAAGGCCAACGTAATCGCGACCCTGGCCTCGCCGCTGAACGCTTTCAAAATCATCAACACCACCGAACCGGTGGGCGCTTTTGTGCAGGACCGCAAGACTGGAATCATGGGCCGTTTTGACCGCGATCCCAAGATGATCCCGGTCACGCTGAGCATTCACGGTCCCAGCGGGCCGAAGGAATTTCACTATGAAGTCCTGAACAATGCCCGGCTCACCCCGCTTATGATGATGACGACTGTGTTCAACGCCCTCATGGGGATGAACCAGTACGGCGAGGAAACCACGTATCGCATGAACGGGCGCATTCAGGTAAACGGCTACCCCGACGTGCGGCTCGCCAACATGTTTTCGCCCGTGGACAGCCAGCCCACCGCGGTCGCGGTGGCCATGGCGCTGGGAGACCATTTCGGTCGTATCTATGACAATCCTTACGAAGCCCCCTCGGTCAGCGGCGTAAAACTTGAGTTCGATCTGGAACGCGACCGCCACTCTGCGGTGCTGGAGAATGCCCGCACCGATGTGACGGAAGCCCGGCCCGGCGACGAGATCACGATTGAGGCCGTGCTGCGCCCCTACCGTGGCGATCGCATCGTGCGGCGCATCCCCGTGCGCGTCCCCACCTCGGTGGCCAAGGGCACTTTGCGCATCCTGGTCAGCGATGCGGAGACTCTGGACCGCGCCCGCCACGTGAGCCCGTCCGCGGGACGGGGTCTGGATTTGAATTCCACGATTGAACTTCTGAATAAGGAACACCTGAACGATCACCTCTACATCTCGCTTCTGGAATCGAACCCTCAGGCGACTGTGGAAGACAAGGTGATGCCCGCCGTGCCCCTTTCCGTGATGAACGTGATGGAAGGCATGCGCGCGACGCAGCAGATGGTGGTATTCAACGAATCGGCGGTCAACGAATCTTCCACGCCGGTCGGCTACGTTGTAAGCGGCTCTCAGGTCATCAGCCTGACCATTAAATAGCCGCGGTTTCACTTTCAGGGACCGCCCGGCCAGAGGCGGTCCCTTCAAACTCAGCTGTGGGTCTTTCTGCCGCGGGTTGCCGCTGATAATCTGGTTATTGTCCTGAAGAAATTCAAATGAAAAAAATCTGCTTTGCACTTTTTATTTTCGTTTTCATCGGCCTGGCCGTGGCTGAAGGAACGCGTCTGTGGAAGGAAACCGGCTATGAGGATTTCGAGCGTGGCACGGCCCGCGGTGTCGCCATCCTCAGTACCGGCCAGTTGGAGCTCGCGCCCGCTTTCAAGGTGGTCTATACCAGCCCCTCCACATTTATCTGGCGCATTGCCGCCGACCGCGACGGTGTAGTGTATGCCGCAACCGGAGCTCCCGCGCGCGTTTACCGCATTACTCCCGACGGAAAAGCTGCCGTGATTTTCGAGCCCAAGGAGTTGCAGGTGCAGGCCATCGCCCTCGGTAAGGACGGGGCGGTTTACGCTGCAACTTCTCCCGACGGCAAGGTGTACAAGATCACCCGTGCGCCGGCCAAACCCGGCCAGGAAGCCGGTTCCGAGTACGCCGCCAATGTCTTTTTTGAGCCCGGGACAAAGTACATATGGGACCTCAAATTTGGACCCGACGGGCGGCTCTACGTAGCCACCGGCGACAACGGCCAGATTTTCCGCGTTGACCAGAACGGCCAGAGTTCTGTCTTCTTCAAATCCGATGAAGAGCACATGCGCGTGCTGGCCTTTGACGCCAAAGGGAACCTGATTGCGGGCTCGGATGGCGGAGCTCTGGTCTATCGCATTTCACCCACGGGAGAAGGCTTTGTGCTTTACAGCGCCCCGCGCAAGGAGATCACCGCTCTTGCCGTGGATGCGGCCGGCGACGTGTATGCTTCCGCGACTGGAGAAAAGCGGCCCTCCCCGACTAGCACCAACGCTCCCTCCACAACCATCAGCACGCAACCCGGCGCGCAGCCGGTCACGGCCCCCCTGGTGGGAAATGTGAACCTGGGCGGCTCCGATATCTACATGATTTCCCCGGATGGGTCGCCTCGCAAACTCTGGTCGTCTCACGATGACATTGTTTATGGACTGGACTTTGACTCTGCCGGCCGCCTTATCGCCGGGACCGGCAACAGAGGACGGATCTATGCCATCGAGAAGAGCGGTGACTTCACGGATCTCCTCAAAGCCAGCGCCAATCAGGTCACCTCATTCGCCTCCGCGCCGGGCGGCGGCCTGTATTGCTCCAGCAGCAATCTGGGCAAAATCTTCGTGATGAGCAATTCCACCGAGCCGGAAGGGACCTATGAAAGCGACGTGCAGGACGCGCACATCTTTTCCCGGTGGGGGCGCGCGGAAGTGCGCGGCCACGGCAACTTTGAGCTGTTTGCCCGCAGCGGCAACGTGGACAACCCGGACCGCAACTGGAGCCCCTGGACGCGAGTTGATCTCAGCAAAGACGCCCGGCTGGAGATTCCTTCGGCGCGCTTTGTACAGTGGCGGGCCGTGCTGAAACCGGCAAACCCGCCTACCCGGATCGACGATGTCTCCATCAACTATCTGCCCAAAAACGTGGCCCCGGTGGTGGATGAGGTGGTCGTCCAGCAGGGTGCGCGGTTCCAGCAGCAGCCCCGTATCGCGGGGCCGGAAAATGTCGCGGTGAACCTGGCCGGCGCGCCCGCCATTCAGCCACCTCGCATTGATGCTCCTCCCCCGGCCACGCGCGACCGCTCGTACATCGCGGTGCGCTGGTCGGCGCATGATGACAATGACGACAATCTGGTCTTTTCCCTGTATTACCGTGGCGACAATGAGCGCGACTGGAAGTTGCTTACCTCCGGGCTCGCCGACCGGTACTATTCCTTCGACTCCGGTCTCCTCCCCGACGGCGGATACACGATCAAGGCAGTCGCCACTGACGCCCCTTCGCACACGCCGGAGGAGGCCCTCAGCGATGAACGGGTGAGTTCACGCTTTGAAGTGGACAATACCGCGCCGCGAATTGGAAATCTGGCCGCTCGTCTTGAAGGGCAGGAACTCCACGTGACCTTTCACGCCACAGACGATTTTTCTCCCGTGACGCGAGCGGAGTATTCAGTTGATGCCGGCGACTGGCAGTATCTGGAGCCGGTGGGGCAGATTTCCGATTCCAGGACTGAAAATTACGATTTCACCGCT
>DATIWA010000041.1:0-6606 GCA_035465515.1 Candidatus Limnocylindrales bacterium
TTGCCCTTTTACCAAGGACGAGTACGACCGCTTCTACGAGGCACTGATTGCCGCACAGTCCGTGGAAGGGCACGACTGGGAGAAGCTCAATTACTTTGAGGGCTGCCTGCCCATTGAAGAGATTGCCCGCCGCGGGCGCGACACGCTGCGCTTTGGCCCCATGAAGCCCGTGGGCCTTGAGGATCCCCGCACCGGCAAGTGGCCGCATGCCGTGGTGCAATTGCGGCGGGAGAACCTGCGCGCCGACTCTTACAACCTGGTTGGCTTCCAGAACCATTTGAAATTTGGGGAACAGGCGCGGGTGCTGCGACTGATTCCCGGTCTGGAGAACGCAAAATTCCTGCGCTACGGTCAGATTCATCGCAACACATATATCAACGCGCCTTCGCTGCTGGCGCCGCTGCTCAATATGAAGCGGCATCCCAATGTTTTCTTTGCCGGGCAGATTTCCGGCGTTGAAGGCTACACCGAATCCATTGCCACGGGCATGCTTGCGGGGATGCATGCAGCGCGCATCGCGCAGGGACTTCCGGCGGTGGCTCCTCCGCGCGAAACCGCGCTGGGGTCCCTGGTTCATTATCTCTGCAATGCCGAAGCAAAAAGCTTTCAACCGGCCAACATCACTTTTGACCTGCTGCCGCAGCTGGATGAGGCCACGCGGCGGCGCGTCCGCGACAAAAAAGTCAGGCACAAAATGGTTTGTGAAAAGGCCCTGGGAGACTTAGCATCATGGCTGCAACAGGAGAGCCAATCCTATGCCGCCGCGCCTCTCGGCCATTGATGCCGTCAATCCCGCATTTCAACGTGTAAGTGAGCTGCTGTTTCGGCGGTTTCGGATCCCAAGGTGGTTGAAATTCGGCTTTATCGGCTGGACGGCCGGAGCCGCGGGAGTCGGGAGCTTCAACTTCAGCTACCGAGCGCCGACGGTTCCTTCCGTGGGTCAGGGGGATAATCCCTTCAAGGACCTGCCGGGCATCATGCAGGAGATCCAAACTTCTTTGGCGGTCCACGCCGGGCTGCTTTTCCTGCTCGGGGGCCTGGTCGTGCTGTTGGTCCTGGTTGGCGCATACTTCGCCTGCCGTTTCCGCTTCATCCAGTTTGACGCTGTCCTCTCGGGCAACCCGGAGATTGCACGCCCCTGGAGCCGGTATGCGTCCCAGGCCGATACATTTTTTCTGTTTTGGATGGCGTATCTCCTCATCAGCTGGGCGGCCCTGTTTTTTGTCCTGGTACTGCCGCTGTGGCGCGCGCTTAAAAACGGGACATTCTCAGGAATAGATCCCCTGACTGCATTCTTCGCTGTGTTTGCCACCCTGTTTCTGGGGCTGGCGGTGTTCGGACTGATCTTCGGGATCATCGCGGCCATGGCAAATGATTTTGTCGTTCCCATCCTCGCTTTGGACAACCGCGGCCTGGGCAGCGCCTTCTCAGCGCTCAAGGAGATGATCAAAGCTGAACCCGGGGCCTTCGCCGGCTACCTGGGCATGAAGCTGGTTTTGTCCATTGCCGGGGGAGTTTGCCTGGCCATCGCTTTCTTCATCGGCTTCCTTGTATTGCTGGTTCCCATGGTTCTGTTGATTGTTGCCGGAGTAATGCTGGCGGCCGTTATAAAAGGCGTGGGAGCGGCCGGTCTGGCCGTGGGGATCTTCCTGCTGGGGCTGGGCGTCCTGGTGGCGGCCACACTGGTTCTGGGGGTGATGATGGCGGCAACCGCGCCTTTTGCGGTTTTCTTTACGGCCTACTCCTTCTACTTTTTTGGTGGACGCTATCTCCCGCTTGGCGCGCTGTTGTGGCCTGCTCCCCCGCCACCAATTTTTCCTTCGCCGCCCGGGCCGGCAGCAGTGTGACCGGAATTTCCTCAAAAAATGCCGGTCAGCGCGAGCGTTTATCCTTCTTCGGCCCCAGTTCAACCTTGGTTCGCGGCCGGTTCTTGATCCAGATTGGCGTGCCGATAAAACCGAAGGCCTTGCGGATCTGGTTCTCCAGGAAGCGCTCGTAAGAGAAATGCAGCTTTACGTCCTTGTCGGTGAAAAGAATAAAAGTAGGCGGAGAGACGTGGGCCTGGGTCATGTAATAGATTTTGACCTTCTGGCGGTAAGGCACCGAGGCCCGCTCAAAATCCACGTTCTCAAGGAAGCGGTTCATCTGTGAGGTGCTGATGCGCTTGCGCCGCTCGGCGGCGACCAGTTCGAGCGCCTTGAAGAGCTTGTCCAGGTTCCTGCCCTGTGACGCGGAGACAAACACCACCGGGGCGTAACTCAGAAACTTGAGCGCGCGGCGTATCTGCTGCTCATAAATATCGCGATCGGCGGGAGGACGGCCGTCCTGACGTCCCGGCCCCACCATGTCCCACTTGTTGACCACGATGACCACCGACCGGCCGCTCTCATGAGCATAGCCGCCGATAGCGGCGTCCAGCGCACTCACCCCTTCCACGGCGTCAATCACCAGCAAGGCGACGTCCGCGGCCTCAAGATGTTTGCGGGCCATTACCACCGATAATTTTTCCGCCATCAAGTGTGTCTTGCCTTTGCGGCGGATGCCTGCAGTATCAATGAAGCGATAGAGCTTCTCATTCTTCTCAAGCACCTCGTCCACCGCATCGCGCGTGGTCCCCGCGATGGGCGAAACGATGGCCCGCGACGTCCCGGTAAGAGCATTGAGCAGGGTTGATTTACCCACGTTGGGGTGGCCGATGATGGCGACCTTGGTTTCTCGCGGTTCGGCGGCCGGCGCCGGCTCTTCTTCCGCCGGCGTCTCCCGAAATTCCATGGCGGCTTCGCGTTCAACCTCCATGCCGGCCACGGGAACCACTTTCAGCACCGCTTCCAGCAATTCCGCCACGCCGATCCCATGCTCGGCGGAAACAGGGTAGAGTTCTTTGATTCCCAGGGTCCTGAAGTTCTCGGCTTCGGCTTCCTGCTTCGGCGAGTCAACCTTGTTCACGGCGAGGAAAAGCGGCTTGCCCAGTCTTTGCAGCAGACGCGCCAGTTCCATGTCCGGCGACGCCAGCTCAGTTCGGGCGTCCACGACCATTACGATTGCGTCCGACTGTTCCAGGGCCACGCGGGCCTGGCGGAAAATCTCCGCCGGTATCAGCTCTTTTTCGTCGGGAATGATGCCGCCGGTATCCACCACGCGCAAACGCCGGCCATCCCAGGTTGCTTCGCCGTAAAGGCGGTCGCGGGTGATGCCCGGCTCGTCCCCGACAATGGCGCGACGCGAGCCAATCAGCCGGTTGAAAAGCGTGGACTTGCCCACGTTCGGACGGCCAACGATGGCCAGGGTGGGGACAAGGGATTTGGTTTGCTGAGGCATTCTTTTAGCAGGTACCTGGTATTTGGTAGTAGATTTGCCGCATACCGCAATCCGGCCCTTGCCTGACGGTCCTCGGTAGCTCAGGACAGACCACGAACCAGACACCAACGGCCAATTGCCGCACTCAGCTATTATTAAAGCACGCTCGCCATGGCATCTGCTTCGCACCCTGAAACCGCCGACCAGCCGCGCCGTTTGCCAACGCTGCACCAGTTCTTTGCGCCAGGCGGGGTCCTGAGCCAGGCGCATCCCAATTACGAGTTCCGCCGCGGGCAACTGCAGATGGCAGAGGCGGTGGAAAAGGCGCTGGAGGAACGGCGGCACCTAATCGCTGAAGCCGGGACAGGCACGGGAAAGACGCTCGCCTACCTGCTGCCGGTCATCCGCTGCGGCAAGCGGGTGATCATCTCCACCGGGACCAAAAACTTGCAGGAGCAGCTTTTCTTCAAGGACATTCCGTTCCTGGAGCGGCTTCTGGGGCCGCTGCGCGTCTGCTACATGAAGGGGCGCAGCAATTATCTCTGCCGGCAAAAGCTTTACGACCTGACCAATCAGCCGGTGCTCAGCGGATTGCAGGAAATCGAGCAATACCGCCAGATCGCCGAGTGGGAAAAAGAAACGGACACCGGCGACCGGGCGGAGTTGAAAGAGCTGCCGGAGAATACGCAGCTCTGGCAGAAGCTGGATGCGCGCACCGAGCGCTGCACGGGCCAGAAGTGCCAGCAATGGGACCGCTGCTTCATTACCGAGATGCACCGTCGGGCCATGGAGAGCGACATCATCATTGTGAACCACCATCTGTTTTTCGCCGACCTGGCCCTGCGCCAGAGCGGCGCACCGGATGCGGGCATCCTGCCGGAATTCGCCGCGGTGGTGTTTGATGAAGCCCATGAACTCGAGGACGTGGCCAGCAGCTATTTTGGAGTGAGCGTCAGCAATCTCCGTTTTGAGGACCTGGCGCGTGACATGGAACACGTCCTTCAGCAGAAGCAGGCCATGTCGCCCGGTCTGCTCCAGGCCCTGGCGCGGCTGCGCGAACGCTCGCGTTTTTTCTTTGGACTGCTGCCTTCGGGCGAAGGCCGGTTTGCGTTCAATCAACGCGAACAGTTCCTGCTGAAGAATGGCGATGACTACGATTCGGTGATGCAGTCGCTGGAACAGGTTTTCTCCCAGCTTGAGCTGCTGCCCAAAAAACCGGACGAGGTGTTCAACTTCGGCCGCCGGACGCAGGAGCTTCAGGCGCAACTGGCATTCATCATGGAATCAGAGGACAAGAACACCGTCTTCTGGATTGAGTGGCGCGGCGAAGGACGCAAAAACCGCGGCAGCCCGGGGCATGTGATTCTTCAGGCCACGCCGATTGACGTTTCGCAGATCCTGAAGCAGACGCTTTTTGAACACGTGGACACGGCAATCCTCACTTCGGCCACGCTGGCCGTGGCGGGGACAGCACAGCGCGGCAACTTCGAATACATCCGCCAGCGCGTGGGGCTGGAACACGCGCGAGAGATGGTGGTGCCCTCGCACTTTGACTATCCCAACCAGGCGGTCCTTTATGTGCCGCCGGACATGCCTGACCCGCGTTCCACGGCCTTTGCACGCAGCGCCGCGGAGAAAATTCGCCGGCTGCTGGAGATCACCCAGGGGCGGGCGTTCTGCCTGTTCACCAGTTATGCGCAGATGAATGATATCCATGACCGCCTGCTGGGTGAATTGCCCTTCCCCATGCTGTTGCAGGGATCGGCACCCAGGAATGCGCTGCTGGAGGAATTCCGCCTTACCGCCAATGCGGTGCTGTTCGCAACTTCTTCATTCTGGCAGGGCGTTGACGTTCAGGGTGAGCAGTTGAGCTGCGTGATTATTGACCGGCTGCCATTTGCCGTGCCCAGCGATCCGGTGGTCGCCGCGCGCATCCGCGCGATTGATGCGGCAGGGGGGAGCGCTTTCTTCGAATATCAGGTGCCTTCGGCGGTGATCGCGCTCAAGCAGGGTTTTGGACGGCTGATTCGCTCGGTGAAGGACCGCGGAGTCCTGGCGCTGCTGGACAATCGCCTGCTGAAACAGCGCTACGGACGGGTGTTTCTGGACAGCCTGCCTGCTTATCGGAAAACAAAAGACCTGGCCGAAGCCGAGCAGTTTTTCACCGCAGGGTCGTGAGGTCCCTGATTCGAATCCGGGCTAATCTTTCAGAATACGCGGCCCGTTGTTGAGAAGAGCGGGACCGTCCGCTGCCTCTTCGAGAAGCTGGATCACAACTTCCCGCACCGTAAATTCATCATGTGTAGCGTGGCACGAGGTGCTCACGCTGTGGAGAAGGACCTTACCCGTTTCGACTTCATCTGCTAGTTTGCGCAGAAGCTGTACCGCTTTCGCCTCATCCAGTCCAAATGCAAACTTGCCTGCCCGGCTGGCACAATCAGCGGCATGGATCTTCTTGCCTTCGCTGGCCATTTCCAGATTCCCCTGCTGCGAAGGGCGAGCCCGTTGTTCCCGCACTTTCGCAAAAAGATAATACTTTTTCACTTTTTACACTGGTCTGGCCCTGCATAGCGTGGCACTTTCGGGCAAAAATGCAAGGTTTCTTGCCCAGCCAGCTAGAGGAAAACCGGGTTCGCAGGACATTACGGGCAAAGCCCTCTCTCCCTTGTACTTCCGACGCGTGGCGAAGCACCCTACTCAAGCTTTTTTATGGTGCGGAAAGAATAGCTGTTGAGCTCCTGTGACCCGCCCGAGGTCGCCACTGTGACCTTCACCGTGTAATTCTGGTTAGTCTTAAGGAATTGCGACGGCACCAGGAACGTGACCACAGTCCCAGCCGGTGAGGACTTTGCGCGCAACCCATTCTCGCGCAACAACTCACGTTCTCGCGGGAACTCACTGAGCGCTGCGCGAAAGCTCCGATGCCGGGATTCGGGGTTTATCGGCAGATTCAGGGTGATAACGGCCGGCTGCGAAGGAACTGCAACGACAACGTCAGAACCGCCGGCACCGCGCGTTACAAGGTCATCGGAGATCAGATTGAATACCAGCGGCTGTTCCCGTCCCGCCCGCACCGATGCAGTGGACTGCTGTATGGGAGTTGGAACCGGTGCAGGCTGCGGCGCAGCAATGGGCCGCGGCGCCGGGGTCCGGGTGATGGTAATCCGGCCAACAAACCAGCCGAGCAGCAGCAGGGCCAATCCGGGGATTGCCAAGCGCGGCAAAAGCCGCCATCCACTGGCCGCCGTGACTTTCCGCGAGGCCCAACCACGGGGCGTAAAGCTGACGGACGCCATGGCGAAGCGTGGA
>DATIWA010000042.1:0-2913 GCA_035465515.1 Candidatus Limnocylindrales bacterium
GGCAGCAGCAAAAGCCACACCAGCGGATAAACTACCAGGGCCAGCAGGGCCAGGGGCCAGCACACCACCAGCAGAATGCACCATAGAAGGAAGCTCAGCATAGTGAGATGTTATACGGGAGTGGAAGGGGGAAGGTTCCCGATAAGTGAGAGCACTTAATCTATTGAGGTGAGGTTTTTCCGGACCCACAATCTCCTTACCTAATTCCTAAGTGGAATCTCCGGATGCGCGATGAAAGCCGAACAGCAACTCCCTAGCCCTGATCCGTTTTCTGTTCCATAACCCGAACAAAAAGTAATTCGCCGCCGACATTTAAATAATTCAATCATATACTGCGCTCAAGCTCCGGTTAGACGGATAAACCCTCCGAAAGGCAAGCCTGCATGCCGAGTACGCCCGTGGTCCTGTTGCATGATGCGGCAGTCGACGAATACATGGTTACTGTTCTCCTGACCTTGATGCCCGGCATCGACCTTCGCGGCATCATCGTTGTAAACGCGGACTGTATCGCGGAGCCGGCCATGGATGCCGCTTCCAGGCTCCAGCAGTTTCTCGGCCGCGAAGACATCCCTCTGGCCCTGAGCCGGGCGCGGGGATGGAACGCCTTTCCCTGGTCCTACCGCACGGACTGCGTTTCGTTCGGCCAGATCCCCAGCCTTCAGCCGTACAAATCAAAGGTCGGCACGCCGCCTCCTTCCGGAGAGGCCCTGCTCATGCAGTTGCTGGAACAGGCCATTGCCGCGGGCGCACCGTTGACGGTGCTGGTCACCTCGCCCATGACTCCGCTGACCGACGTGCTGAAAGCCGATTTCAAGCTGATCGAAGGAATCGACAAGGTCGTGTGGATGGGCGGCGCCATCAATGTCCCCGGCAATCTTGATCCCACTACAGTGCCGCCGGCCGTGGCCAACAAACATGCGGAATGGAACGCCTTCTGGGACCCCTACGCCGTGGACTTTGCCTTCCGGTGGTTCCAGGGCATCAACGTTTTTCCGCTCGACATCACCAACAACACGCCGCTGACAAAAGAGTTCATGAGCGCTCTGCAGCAGCAAGGCAGGCAGTACTCCTTTTCGCAACTGGCCTTTGAAGCCTACAGCCTTGTCGCAGCCGAGCCTTTCTATGACATGTGGGACGTTACCACCGCCTGCTGGCTGTCCAACCCGGGCCTGTACGCGCCGCCCACCCTGATGGGACTGGGCATCGAGACCTGGGGCTTCAACCAGGGCTGGATCAAGACGCCGCTATCTGCCAATCCAAAATTGCGAAACGCTCAGAACGTCTTTCTCAACTTCCAGAACAAACCCGGCTTCTATTCCTACGTCCTCTCGCTATTACAGAAATCGAACAAGTGACCGCTCCCGCATTATGCCGGGCCGCCTAAAACTTAAAGAAGGAGACTACAGAATGAATACCCTCATCCAGGCTTGCATCCGCTGCATTGCACTGCTTTCACTGCTCGGCATGCTGACGTTTGCCAACGCCCAGCAGCCGCGTGGCGGGGCCGTCCCCAATCTGCGGGGAGTCCCGGCGCCGAGGCCGATGAAAGCCGCGCGGGCCGCTCAGGGCCCCGAGTATTACGCTTTCCGCAACACCGGGGACAACGTGCCGGCGCACGTAACCACGCCGCTGTTCAAGCTGAGCCATGACTATCCCAGGACTGCGCCGCCTGCATGCAAAGAGTGCGCGTGGCTCAACGTGAAAGTGAATTTCCGTCCCTCCTTTCCACCCTCCAGCGACCCCGATGCCTGGCACAGCGGCCAGTGGGACGAATACATCAAGCGCATCCTGGACTACGTGAAAGAAGGACAGGACCCGAATCTCGATAACAAGGCCGGTTTCCGCGCCCAGATCAAGGGCAAGACCCGCTGGTACAACGTTCCCTGGATGGCCTACGATCCCACGGTGGGCCGCGAATTCATCCACGGCACCACCAACGAGCGCACCGCCCACCTCAACGACCTGGTCAACGGTCCCAGTGAACCCACGCGCGGCGTGAACATGCTGGCTGGAATGTCACAGGACTGCAAGACGCAGTGGCCGCATGGATTTGAGACCTGGGCCGTGGGTTACTACAACGAGTATGGCGGGTACGCGATTGGCAAGGCGTTCCCGCCCGCCGGCCGGCCGCATGTCGCAAGCTACATGGGCAGCCCCATGCCTGACGGGTTTCCCTTTCCTCCGGGGACCGTTGTAGTGAAAGTTCTCACCACCAACGCGCCGCCCGATTGCGTTCCTTATCTCAAGGGTTCGCCGGAATGGCAGGTCAACCGGCACAGGATCAACCCTAAAACCAAGGAATATCTCTGCGATCGCGAAGTGCAGATTTCCCGCGTGGTGCAGGTTGACGTGGCGGTGGTTGATCCCCGGTCGCCCACGCGCTGGGTCTATGGCACCTATGCGTATGACGGTACGCAGCCTGGCGCCACCTTTTGGGACCATCTGGTGCCGCTCGGGGTGCAATGGGGTTCGGACCCCTGGAGCTTCCCCGCGGTGCCGAGCCAGGCCAGTCTCCCGGTACAGCAAAGCGTGCTCAATCCCGGCGTGAAGATCTACCAGCACTATGGCTGCGAAAAGCGGTTGGCCGGCCCGGTGGACAATTCACAGTCCTCCTGCATGTCATGCCACGCCAGCGGTTACGCGGCTCCCAACGGCGCGCCTTCCGTCATGGGCGTGAACGTTCCTCCCTCTTTCGGGTTTGACGGCATGTGCACGCAGTACTCGATGGAAAACGCCAGCTATTTTCAGAACCAGCAGGCGCCACAGGGCTTCCCCGGCGGCCTTTATCCGGCCGCCATTTCTCTTGATACTTCCCTGCAAATTGCCGTGGCATTTGATGAGTACGGCATTTTCAACACGCAGCACGCGCCAACCGCATGCCGCAACCCGGGGCCGTGAGACATGGCAGCGCTA
>DATIWA010000043.1:0-3718 GCA_035465515.1 Candidatus Limnocylindrales bacterium
AAAGCCTGTCCGGCAGCGAAATCGTTCACGCTGTTGAATCCCAGCCTTCCGGCGTCACCGTTAAAGTTGTTGTTGGTAAACCGCCGGAATTCCGCGCCGAACTTCAGCGAATGCTTTCCCCGGATATAGTTCAGGGTGTCCGACAGTACCCCGCCGGTATCGCCGCGGCCTTGCGGGAAACCCGCAGGCCCGCCCAGGTTGATCCCGGTGCCGCCAATGGTGATCTGGGGCAGTCCGGCGTTGAAATTGTTGCCATTCAGGATTCCCAGCGCAACCGGGTTCGTGGTGTCATTGGGAGAGAAGGTGATGTGAATACGGTTAAACCCCAGGCGGGTTTCATTCACCATCGCCGAAGAAATGGTCTGATCAAGGTTGAGCGTAAGGATTTGGCGTCGCGACTCGCGTGTGTCGCCAAAGCCGGGTATCGAGTTGCCCTGGAGCGTCGGTTCCTGCCGGAGATCGTGCTGCAGAGCGTAATAGCCGTGCAGACGCAGGTTGCTGTTGAAGTCGTGGCTGATATCGGCTGTACCCTGGTCGATGTTGACCGGAGCAGTAGCGGAGCCGAGGAACCGCGTCCCCGTGGGATCGTTTGGGTTCGGGATCAAGGCCAGAATCGCATTGCTGGTGGCATTTCCTCCAGCTTGCACCGTTGCCCGCTGCGCCGCGCTCAGCACCTGAGTATTCAAGGTGAGCCCCTGTCGCTGCCGCGTGCCTTCATAGCTCAGGAAGAAGAAAGTCTTGTCTTTAACGATGGGACCGCCGATGCTCGCTCCAAATTGGTTCCGTTTGAACGGAGACTGCGGCACTGCCTTGGTGTTGAAAAAGTTTCTTGCATCCAGAGCGTTGTTGCGCAGGAACTCGAACACTTCGCCGTGATAGTTGTTGGTTCCGGAGCGCGTGGCGATATTGACGATTGCGCCGGAGTTGCGTCCGTACTCGGCGCTATACGTCGAGTTGTCAACCTTGAACTCGCCGACCGTGGAGATCGAGGGCTGGAACGTGATCTGGTTCTGCACCATGTCGTTCAAGTTGATGCCGTTCACCATAAAGTTGACGGTGTCCTCACGGTTGCCGGCCGTGTTGAATGCAAAGGACCCCTGGCCGCGCAGTGGGGCAGTGAGAAACCCGTTTTGTGGAGGCGTTACGGAACCCGGAATCAAAAGGCCCAGGTCAACGAAATGCCGCCCGTTGAGCGGGATTTCCTGCACCGTGCGCTGATCAATCGTCTGCCCCACGGAAACTGTCGTGGTCTCAATCATTGGGGCGGTGGCTTCTACCGTAACCACTTCATTGGTGCTGGCCACTTTGAGGCTGAAGTTCTGCACCGCGTTTTTGTTGACCTGAAGTTGCAGGTTCTTGGCCACCAGCGTTTCAAAGCCCTTCATTTGCGCCTGCACGGTGTACGTGCCGGGCGGAAGCGCCGGGACTTCGTAGTCGCCCGCGCCATTGCTTTGCGTGGTGCGCTGAATGCCCGTAGCATTATTGGTGATTGTGATTGTTGCCCCGACGATTGCTGCCCCGCTTGCGTCGGCAACGCTGCCCTGAATACTCGCTGTGGTTTGCCCGAATGCTGCTACCGCAAAAAGAACGGTGATCACCAGCAGCAGCCAGGGGGATAAGGCTACCTTTCTTGACATCTCTCACTCCCTCCTTTGGAAGAGCCAAGTGCAGTTAAGAAATAAATTTAAGCAAAACTGCATAACAGCCTAATAGAAAACGATAAAACTGCGCTTTCGCCTAAACTGCAAACAGTCGTCCTGCACAGGTGCGTGACTGCATTGGTGCATATGGCGTTCCAATCTACAAATATCTGGAAGCGTCACGTATTCATGTACTTACGTCGGGGAGTCTGTAAAGAAATATTAGAATCGGTAGGGCTGCACAGGCTGGTTATGGAATTCAGGATGAACTCCGCATACAGGCATAAATGCTTAGGAATTTAACTATTTAAGTCTGAAACAACTGCTCGCTCGTACCCGCGTGCCGCTTATTTTGGCCGATCCGAACGGGTTGGCAGCTTATTGCCATGCGTGATTCGAGGTCTGATATGGCTATCGACGCTGTCGGTTGCGGTCGCCGGCTCCCGGTGGGAGACTTCAATGGCCAGCGGGCGCTGCAATACCATCTCCAGCGATGTTCCCTGCTCAATGCGCACGTCCTGCCCGCGAGTAAACAGCACTTGCCCCAGCCCCACAGCCGCACCGGCAAGCCCCCCGATCCCGGCGCCTTTGGCGCTTCCTGAAGCCACCGTCCCGATCACGGCGCCGGTGGCGCCCGTCTTGGCCACGGTTCCCGCGTCCTTGCCCTTCTGGCTGTCGGCCTTGACCATGCCTTCGTTGTCGCTCACGTTGGAATTCGTGGCTCCCGGTTCGCTTTTCAGCGAGCCCGGAAGATCAACCGTGTAGCCGTTTGGGAAGATCAGCGTGTTGAAGTGGAAAAGTATCTCCGCCCGGCCTTTGATTCGGCCCGCGCGCTGTACATGGGCGATTTCACCCTTAACATAGGTTCCGGCGGGGATCACCACCACATTGTCCTGGGTCACGGGAAAGCTGGTCTGGCAATAGACGCCGTCGCCCACACGCGCGCTTTTGGTATCAATAGGGCTCCTGAGTTGGAGCAACACTTGCGTGCCGGCCGGCACAGTGATTCGCCGCGGCGCGTCCCCGGCGGTTTGAGAGGCGGCGCTGCCCGCCGCTAGAGCGATCAGAAAGAGCACGGAAGACCGCATGGCTAATCTCCTGCGAAACCGGTTGTAAGTAGATGGCTGAATCCTACGATGCAGCCGGCAGCTCACCTGGCTGCCCGCCCATGTTCCATTTCCTCGATTATCGCCTGCGCGGCCTGCGCCGGATCCGTGGCATGGGTAATCGGACGCCCCACCACGATATGGCTTGCCCCTGCGGCAATGGCCGCCGATGGCGTTGCGATGCGCTGCTGGTCGTTGCTCTCCGCCCCGGCGGGCCGAATCCCCGGCGTGACAATGGCGAAGCCTTCTCCCAACCGCTGCCTCAACTGGGCGGCTTCCCGCGGCGAAGCCACCACGCCCCCAAGCCCTGTATTGCGTTCCAAAGCCGCCAGACGCAGCGCCTGGTCAATTACCCGGCCTCCAATGCCCACTTCGGCCAGGTCTTCGTCAGTCATGCTGGTCAACACGGTTACGGCGAGCAGGGTGATGCGTCCGGCGGCAGCGTCCGCCGCTGCCCGAAGCATGGCTGAGCCACCGCTGCCATGGATGGTGAGCATGCTCACGCCCAGCTCCACGGCACACTTCACCGCATGGCCCACCGTATTAGGGATGTCGTGGAGTTTCAGGTCGAGGAAAACCTTCCGCCCGGAACCAACCAGTTCCCGCACCAGTCCCGGCCCCTCGGCGGTAAAAAGCTGCAAGCCGATCTTGTATATTCCAGCCGCGTCGCCAATTTGCCCCACCAGTCCTGTCGCTTCCCTGGATGTGGGCACATCCAGGGCCACAATAAGGCGGTCCCGCAGGCTCGCGCCTGCCGGGGCACTCAATGTTTCTGGAATATTGGAGGCCATGCCTCCTCAGTATAGTACCGGCTTAGTTTCCGCCCAAACCCTGATTTGACGCCACGGTGGCCGGTTGGATCACGTCCAGCCGGACCCGCTCCAGTCCGTCGCGGAAGTTCAGCATGCGGGCCGCGCTGTAGCTCAGGTCCAGAATCCGGTTGGCCACGTAGGGACCACGGTCATTGACCCG
>DATIWA010000044.1:0-3819 GCA_035465515.1 Candidatus Limnocylindrales bacterium
GGCGAAATGCAGAGCAGCCAGTCATTCTTCGGGTCCTGCGCGTAGGCGCCGCGGTCCACGCCGTTTACGCCCTGGACCACGCGGGCCCCATGCTGGCGCGCTATCTTTACCGTATCGTCCGATGATCCATGGTCCACCACAACCACTTCGTCACAGGGCCGCAGGGAATCCAGGACACGTCCCAGGTTGAGCGCATCGTTGCAGGTATGAATCAGGGCGCTAATTTTTGTCTTTGCCATCTGGACGTTTTGATGCATTGCCGGAGAGGCGTGTTTCTGGGCGAGGCACGCGATCCGTAAGAACAATCACCGCGACGCCATCCCAAATGAAAACACCGCCCGTTAAGGCGGCGTTTTCCCGGTACATGTTACAAAGTTACTCGCTCATGGCCTCGCGTCTTGCATGGGGCACCACGGAAATCGAGTTCTGCAACTGGAAGTTGAGCACCGTCTCCGGTTTCAGTACGATCTGCTGGCCCTTGGTTGCGGCGGAAACGCCGGTACCGGCCCCTGCTCCCGCAGCCGCGCCGATGGCCGCGCCTTTACCGCCGCCGAAGATGCCTCCCAGGATGGCGCCAACGGCCGCGCCGCCGCCCACTTTGGCCGCGGTTGCCTTGCCCCGGGCGCTTCCCTGCTTGGACCAGCGGTCCGTCTGGATGGAATAGCTCTTGCCGTTCATCATCAGCCGCGTGAGCTCGATCACCAGGTCCGACTGTCCCTTGAAGCGCCCAGCCGATTTCACTTCCACCACGCGGCCTTCCACATCAGCCGTCGTGGGAATCACGGTCCGGTCCCCGATGGTAACGGGGGACGAGATGGAGCCGTGGAACACGTCGCCCACCTGAGCTGTTTCCGAACTGATTTCGTCGTTGATACGGATGCTGAGCTGGGTCCCGGAAGGCACTGTTACCGGCTGCGGAGCTGCCGGCGGTGGCGGAGTGCTGGTTGCTGAATTGTAATTGTCAGAAGGAGCGCTGCTGGCGCTGGTTGGCGGCACCGTGGTGCGCAGTCCCTCATCGCCGCTCTGCGACCGGCTGCTCCGGCGCGGCGAAGGCCGGCTCTCCGCCCGGCGGCGCGGCTCCGGCTCCCTGGCGGCGGGCTCCTGCTCCTGTGGAGGCTCATTGGCGGCTTCAGCGGCCGGGGCGGTCACCTGCAAGTTGTTGACCACCGTTTTTACGCCATCCACCTGCGCGGCGTCATTGGCGGCCGCGTTGCGCGCCGCATCGCTGCTCACGTTGCCGGTGAGTGTGACAACGCCGTTGTTGGCGTTAATTGTGAGTTGTTTGTCCGGAACATTGCTGTCCGTGTTGATCTTGTTCTGCACATCGGAGGCAATCTGCGTGTCCGTCCGACTTCCGCTTCCGATCCGGCTGCAACCGGCTGTGATCATCAGGGAAGCGAGAACCACCCAAATTGGAAGATATCTCCTCATAATCAATGCTCCTGTTTGTTCGGTGGCGTTTGCTGTCTTAGATGCAGAGCTGCTGGAAGCGATTGCTTAGATATGTAAATTTTCGTCTGCCCATGACATAAGGCTCCAGCGCATAAAATGCTCAGCGGCAAAAATTTTGGGGGACAGCCACTCAGTTGATTCTAACCCGCCACTGTCCTTCAAGTTGCTCAAAATGAACCCTAGGGTGGACTTAGGTAACCAGCTTAACACCGCAAGAAGGTCAGGTCGGCTCAGGTTGCGGCGGCCTTGAAGCCTTTTGGTTGGAAACCAAAGATCCTTGTCATCGGCGCAATATCACAGGTGGAGCCTTCGCGCAGCATTCTTAACTGGTCCACGGTGACCGGCGGATTGGGCAGGACCTGCGCCAGAAGGGCGCCCGCCATCATCAGCGGCAAGGGAACATGCACGGCCGGTTTGCGCACTCCGGCCCAGCGGGCGATTTCAGCCAGCACGTCATCAAGCGTCAACTCATCCGCCCCGCCCAGTTCTATGGTCTGATTGGTTGCCGCTGCGTTGGTGAGCGCGCTGGCGAAACAGAATGTCACGTCATCCACCCAGATCGGACGAAACTTCGCTTTGCCGTTCCCCGGAACAGGACGAAACAAGGGCGCCTTGCGCATCACATCCATCATCTGCCTGACAAATCCGTCGCCGCGGGCAAAAATAAGAGACGGCCGGAGGATGCAGTACGGGAGGCCGCTTTTCCGGACCTCTTCTTCACCTCTCCACTTTGAGGTCTGGTAGGCCGCCACGCCGTCCGCACGAACTCCCAGGGCCGACATGTGGACCAAACGCTTGATGCCCGCGCGTCTGGCCGCTTCCACTACATTCCTTGTCCCCAGGTGGTGCACCCGCTCGAAGGTGTTGGTTCCCTTCTCGACAATGATGCCTACAAGATGAATGACCGCATCGCAGCCCTGCATGGCGTCATCGAGGCCGGCTCCTGAGACAACGTCGCCGGAGACCCACTCGATGCTTCCTTCGTTGCGAGCTGCCTGGATACGACCAAACCCTTCAGGGGGGACGTTCCGGGCCAGAGCGCGGACAGCGTGTCCTTCGGCCACCAGCCGGCGAACCATATTCCTGCCGACAAACCCCGTACCGCCGGTGAGGCAAATGGTCATGGAAGTATTTTAATTCCTGGAAGGCATTTGGCCGGAAAAGCCCGTGCTGGCGTCTCCCGTATCCCTTTTCCTGCGCTCCTGCCCTGGCAGACTTTTGCGGCCGCCACTCAGGAGAGGGGTTCACAGCCCAGCCTCGGTATGGTAAAACTTCCGTTCCTCCTTATGTCCCTCAGAGTCGCGCGCGGCGTGTTCAATCCGGAAAAAGAGCGGTTTCATTTTTATGTCTCCTTCAAGCCCACGCTTGACCCTACGGAAGACGAGCGCGGCGTGGAATCCAGCTTTCATGTTGAGGTCGCGGTCTCTGTCTCCGAAACCGGAGAACTCGCTGATCTGGCCTTTGCTCTTCCCGAGTCTTGCCGCGGCCGCAGGTGCCTTGATTACATTTCACGCACCCACTCAGCGAGCGTGGTGGAGGGCCGCGTCTTTGTTACGGTTCCCGGCCTGAACGGCGACTCGGTCTTTGAGGCCGATGGGCTGCTGGAACTCGACGGGGCAGGAAAGATCATCGGGGTGGAAATCACTTGAGGGACGTCGGCGGAGCGAACGCGCAAGGCCGTAAGCGGCGCGTTGCCGAGGTGAGCAGGCTTCGCCGAAGCCCGCTCCCTTTTGCTTTTCCCTCGGCTACAATGGGCCATAATGCCCGACCCAGTTACCCTGAAAGGCCAAATCACCGGGTTTGTGCTTGCCGGAGGCAAGAGCACGCGCATGGGGAAAGACAAGGCCGTGCTCACGCTTCGCGGCCGCACCCTGCTGGAGCACGCGCTGGCGACTTTGCGTCTGGTTACGCCAGAGGTGTTCGTCCTGGGCGCGCGAGAGCTCTATGGCAATTGCGGCGCTGAAGTGGTGGAGGACATCTTCCCCGGCTGCGGTCCCCTGGCGGGAATCCATGCCGCGTTGTCGCACAGCAATACCCGGTTCAACCTGGTTATTGCCGTGGACACGCCATTTCTCTCACCGGAATTTCTCCGCTACATGGCGGAGCGCGCGGTCTCGTCGGGGGCGGCTGTAACCACTCCGGAGATCGCGGGCTACAGGCAGCCCCTGTGCTCGGTCTATGCGCGCGATTTCCTGCCGATTGCGGATGAGGCGCTAAAGCGGCCGGGAAGCCGGGATTCCGGGGGCAACCAGGCCAAAAGCACCGACTACAAAATCGTGCCGCTCTTCCCGCGCGACAGAACGCTGGTCATCAGCGAAGCCGACATGGCGCAGTTTGCCTTCACTCCGGAGATGTTCGACAATCTAA
>DATIWA010000045.1:0-9392 GCA_035465515.1 Candidatus Limnocylindrales bacterium
CGATTGCAGAATTTTGGTGATCTGTTCATCCGTGAGCGGGCGCGCAGGATCTTCTTCTTCAATCAGTTTCTTCACCCGCCGCTTCAGGATCAGCAATGACGTCGCCGCGCCTTCCGGCCCCTGCACGCTCTCCGAAAAGAAGAAGCGCAGTTCGTAAACGCCCTGCGGCGTGTGCACATACTTGTTGGCCACCGCGCGGCTCACCGTCGAGGGATGCACGCCGATCTCTTCCGCCACTTCCTTGATCATCATCGGCTTGAGCATGTCCATGCCGTGGTCGAAGAAGTCACGCTGCCGGCCGATAATGGCGTGGCAGACCTTCAAAATCGTCTGCCGGCGCTGCTCGATGTTCTTGATGAGCTGCACCGCCGATTTGTACCGCTCTTTCACGTAGGACTTTACGTCCTTTTCCACACCCTGGTTCTGGTGAAGCAGCTTGCGGTAGGTCGGGCTGACGCGAAGCTGCGGCAGGTCTTCGTCATTCATCAGCACCAGGTATTCGTCCCCCTGCTTGATGAAAGCCACGTCCGGCTCAATCAGCTTGGGTTCGACTTTGTTGTAGCGCAGCCCCGGCTTGGGATCGAGCGTGCGGATAAACTCATGGGCCTGGATGACTGAGTCCATGGGCCGTCCGATGGCCTTGGCAATCTCCTTATACTGCTTGTTCTGCAAAAGATGGAGCTGGCCGTCCACGATCTTCAGCGCGTCTTCAATCACCTGGTCGTTTTCCGGATCTTCCGATCCTTCCAGGTCGCGCGTCTTCTGGAGATATTCAATCTGCGCCATCAGGCATTCGCGCAGCGTCCGCGACGCCACGCCGACCGGATCGAAATGCCGGATAAGCTGCGTGGCTTCGCGGAGATGTTCACGCGTAAATTGCAGCACCGGAGCCATATGGTTGTTCTGCTCCTGCGCCGCCGCTTCCGGAGACGGTGTGTGTGAAACCACCAGCTGCAGGTGCGAATCGCCGTCCTCTGCCTGCGGGTCCGGGTCGGGGTCGCCCGCGGCATTCATCTCGGGGTCCGGCGCGTCTTCCGACTCCCGGGCTTGCGCCACTCCCAGCAATTCATCTTCTGAAGCCGTCAGGTAGCCTTCTTCATTCAGGTTGCCGATGATCAGCTCCGCCGCGGCACGGACCTTTTTGCTTACTGTCACCGAGCCAAGCTGCCACATCAGGTGATCGGTCAAAGTAGCGGGTTTGGAGAGGAAATTTTCAAACGAAGGCCGCTCGATTTCTTCCATGTCCGCTGAGCTGCGGTAGCCCGGATCCAGATAATCGCGAAAGAATGAGCCGAAATCTATTTCATCAAAAGGATCTTTCGTCTCTTTGTCGGCTTCGGCAATCGGTTCCTGCCCGGCTTCGCTCCGCTCCAGACGCTCCTGGCGATCCTGGAGCTCCTGCGCGTCTTCGCGCGCCCGGGCCTCTTCCCGTCCCGCCACCTCGTCCAGCAGCGGCACGGACGAATCCAGCTCCTCCAGAACCGGGTTCTCCACCATCTCGGTGTTGATCATTTCACGCAGTTCCAGCTTATTGAGCGCCAGAACGCTCACCATTTGCACCAGTCCCGGCGTCAGGATCTGCTTTTGCGTTACTTTGAGGTTCAGCTTGTTCTGGAGTAAGACCATTCTTCCCTGTTCAATTCTATTCTTGCACCCGGTCTAGCGGCACAAAAGAGTACACTCGTAATTCTTCTCTTAAGAGAGCAGGAGCTTCAAGCTCCTGCCATCCGCCGCTCGATCATGACTACACAAATGAGAAACTTTCTCCCAGGTAAACTCTTTTAACTTCCGGATCGTTACCCAGTTGTTCCGGCGTGCCCGTGCGGAAAATCCGTCCTTCATTGATGATGTAAGCGCGATCGGTGACGGAAAGCGTCTCCCGCACGTTGTGGTCTGTGATCAATACGCCGATCCCGCTTGCCTTCAGGTCAAAGATTATCTTCTGCAGGTCGAGCACGGCAATCGGGTCGATCCCCGAGAACGGCTCGTCGAGCAAAATAAATTTCGGCGCGATGCACAGGGCCCGAGCAATTTCCACACGCCGCCGCTCTCCGCCGGAAAGCGCGTAGCCCATATTGTTGCGAATGTGCCCAAGTCCCAGTTCGTCAATTAACTGGTCGCGCTTGCGCCGCCGGTCCTGCCAGCTCAGGCGCTGCACCTCCAGCACCGCCATGATGTTCTCTTCCACCGTCAGCTTGCGAAAAACCGACGGCTCCTGCGGCAGGTAGCTGATCCCGAATTCCCGCGCCCGCAGGTACATGGGAACGTCGGTGATGTCCTGCCCGTCCACCAGGATCCGGCCGCTGTCCGGCGGGACCAACCCCACAGTCATGTAAAAAGTGGTGGTTTTCCCTGCTCCGTTCGGCCCCAGCAGTCCGACTACCTCAGCCTGATTGATGTGAAGATTGACGCCATTGACCACCCTGCGCCCACGGTACGATTTCGCAATGTCCTCCGTGGCCAAGGTTTGCATTTACTTCGCGCCTGCGTCTCTGATCCTGGATTGGGTTTGGGGGGTAGAAGCTTCTCCGCTACCTACCAGCACCCTACCATCGTGAGTATAGAAAGTCAACGAATCGCCGGAAATCTGGCCGTGTTCGGCATCAAAAATGCTAGGGCGCCGCCCCGGAGATCCTGTCAGCACAAATTTCTGCTCCTGCGCTGTATACACCAGCTGGCTTCCAGTGGCTTTACGATTGGGCTGCTGGATTACGATATCTCCTTGTGCCACAATGCGATCCAGCTGACTGGCGCCCTGGTTCCCGGCTTGAGGTACTCGCTGATGCAGCAGCACCTGCACCGTATTTGCGTCCATGGTGAAGTCGTCTCCCCGTAGCCGGACATTGCCGCTGAACACAGCTTTTCGATCCGAATCCACGTAGGACAGCCGGTCTGCCGTGACAGTTACCGGCAGCCCAGCACCATTTTTTTGAGGCGAAACAAAAACGGAAGTCACCCTCCGGGTTCGGTCGCCCAGGGCCAGCAGGCTACGGTTCGATTTATTGAAAGTCAGGCTGGGCGCCTCCACAATGTTCTGCCCCTGCCACAGCCGGGCGGCCGTGTAGTGCGCCACCTCGGCCCCGCGATTCGCCGTGGCCGTGGCGCCCGTTACGTGGACCGGCTCCCCGGAGGCCAGCATGGCCCCGTTCGGCTGCGCCTTCAGGTCGTTATAGGTGGTCTTGACCTGGCCTTCGGCCGTGGCGCTGCCGGTTTTTCGATTGATTTGAACGTTGTCCGCAGTGAGCGTGAGTCCGGAATCCACCACGCGCGGCGAGCCCTTCAGGACGAAGCTCTCGGTCGCCGGGCTATAGCGGGCGTAATCGGCTGTCGCCGTCCTCTGCCCCTCTTCATAATGAAAATTTCCGTTCAGTTCCGCCGAGGCAATCTCGCCTTTGCTGTTGAATTCCGCGGTGAGGTCGCGGCTGGCGGCTACACGGTCCGGCTGGCCGGGCGTGCTGGAAACAATTTTTGCGTCGGGACTGCCAAAGATGGACCTCAGCCGGTTCTGGCTGTTGAACGTGGCTTGAAATTGTCCCGCGCTCACGGTGGTTGTCGTTGGCCGCGGCATCCCCTGCGTGAGCACGATCTGCGCCGGACCATTACTGGTTACGGCTTTTTCCAGCTTCTTGCCGTTGCGAAGGAAGAGGTCCAGCGCGGCAGCCTGAATCCGCTGCGATTTTCCCGGCGTTCCCTGGTTCAGGTCTACCGCGTCTT
The DNA here is from genome assembly GCA_035465515.1 of Candidatus Limnocylindrales bacterium. Lineage (GTDB taxonomy): Bacteria > Acidobacteriota > Terriglobia > Terriglobales > Acidobacteriaceae > Angelobacter. The sequence goes on from DATIWA010000045.1 coordinate 3,715, forward strand.
CGAGCCGGGCTTGCGTAATCTGTCCCCCGGGACCAAAGCTCAGGAGAACGCGTCCAGCTTTGCCCTGCGCCGGCGCATCGCCGCGCGTTTCAAAATTCACGCCGCCGCCCAGGGTGCCGGAACCAGGTTTGTTGGCCCCGGTCACCAGCAGTTCGCCCTCAGCCGCTGACACATCAAAGCCTTTGGGCCCGCTCGCGGAAGCATGCACTCCGCCGCTTCCATTGATGCGCTCCAGCGAGTTGTCATCGCGCAATGTCAGGGTAAGCTTCTGCGTTGTCATTACACGAGGCGGCTGCTCGATTTTGGCGCTGTGCAGGACAATTGCGCGCGGGGCCTTGGTGATGCTGGCGCTCTGCCCGGTGATCGTCGCCCGGTTCTTGTCGGTGGTCACAATCCGGACGGCCGACTTCAGCGTCAGCAGGTTCTTGTGCGAATCGTACAGCGCGCCTACCGCAGAACCGCTCATTTCCGGAACACGGAATTCAATCTCCTGTTCGGTGTGGGCCAGTCCGGTGGCTTTGTTGAAGGTAAGGCCGCTGGTCTTCACGTGGATGAGCCTCTTGCTCTCCTGCGGAGGCGGCAGATTGGGCTGGACTGAGCCGCTGGTGGCATCCAGGTCAATCTGCACTTCGCCTTCAGCGGTGATGTCGCCGGTCTTCTGATCGTAGGAAAAATCCGATCCGTAAATCTGGTCGGACCGGTTTTCTTCTCGTCCGTAGACGATGATGCTGACGTCGTGCAGTTGCGCGCGTCCGCCGTCCTTGTATTGCTGGAAACTGGCGGCGCGAATCACAAAAAGGGTCTTCCCGCCTTCCGACTGGGAGAAAGTAAAGCCTTTCCCGCTCTTTTCGATGTCCGCCGGCATGCTCTTGGGGAGCTTGCCTATGATGGGATTGCTTTTCAGAATGCCGCGGAGATAGAAGAACGCCGCAACCAGCACCGCGAGCGCGGCGCCGGCGGCAAACAGCTTCCTGAGACGTTGCGGACCGAGAGCCATCTGCTCTCATCTTATCTGAAGGGCGAAAGGCGCGGCGGCGTTTCCCGCCCGGCATTCACCTTGCTTATGCCTTGATCACCAGCGTCCCCGCGATCATGTCATGCAGGGCGCGTTTGCGGTCCGTAAACGCGGCCATGATGTAGCCGATAAGGAAGATGGCCGACAGAAACTTTGCGAAGTAGCGCCCTGAAGCCCGGGCAAATGAAATGCGGTTCCCTGCTTCATCGGTCACCTTCAAACCAAGGGCCTTCTTGCCCAGGGTCGCCTGCAACTGCGAACTGGTGAGCAGAGCTTCGTAGAGCCAATGCAAGCAGATCAGGAGCGGCACGATCGCCAGAGAAGCGGCAATGATCCCGGCCACCGCCGGCATATCACCGGCTTCTACGCCGTCGTTCATGGCAATCATGTGGCCCATGCCGGCCAATCCAAACAATGCAATGAGCGGCCATGCCGCAATGCGAACCACAATCGTATCAATCACAATCGCCACAAACCGTATCCAGAACCCGCCGTAGCCCTTCGCAGCGAAGGTTGGCGCAGCCTGATAAGCCATCGCGGGCGCTTGTCCCCCGGGGTAGGCAGCCGGAGGCGGAGCCGTTGCCGGAGCCGCAGCCAGCCGCGCGCCGCATTTCTGGCAGAAGCCGGCGCCGCCGGTGCTGGGGGCCCCACATTGCGAACAGTAGATCACGTTATCTGCCATAGAATCGCACTATAGTCCTGTAGTATTTACCTGTAAACAGGAATCGTTCACGGAATCGACCTTCTATAGTCTTCCAGAGTCAGCTCCAGACCGCCGAACTCGGGATGCAGGTTCATGGTCAGGGTGAAGGCCAAATCCAGTTTGTCCCCCGCCTGCAAAGTTTCGCACTGGAGCCGGTCCGCCATGCGCCACCCGACCGCCTCATAGCTATAGCTGCTTCTCGTATCTTCCCGCTTCTGGTTCACGCGAAGCTTGATGTGTTTGTCCTTGATTACCCGGGGTGGCAGGACAAGGCTTACAGCACTGGTTGAAAAAACCGGCTCGGGATTCCCATGGCCAAAAGGCTCCAGCTTGCCGGTTTCTCTCAACAACTCCGGAGTGACTTCACTGAGCGGCACATCAGCGTCAATCTCCAGTTCCGGGATCAGGTCTTCAGGCTTCAGTTTAAGTTGCGCAAACATGTTCAAGCGCTGCTTTAACTCAGGGAGATTGCCGGTGGGCAGGGCAAAACCGACGGCGTGCGCATGGCCGCCGAAGCGCGTAAAGAGATCGCGGCATGATTCCAGGGCATCCAGAAGATGCAGCGCGGAAATCGACCTTCCCGACCCATGCGCCTCCTCGCCTTCCCTGGCTACCACCAGCGCCGGCCGCCCGGTCTTTTCCACCACGCGTGAGGCCACAATGCCCACAACGCCCCGATGCCATCCTTCCCCGTCAAACAGCATCAGGTACTTCCCCGTAAGGTCGGGCTGGGCTGCGAGTCGCTCTTCAATTTCGGAGACAATCTTCTTCTCCTCGTTCTGCCGCTCGGTGTTGAGCAAGTCCAGCTTCTGCGCAATCTCACGGCAGCGTTCCGGGTCCTTACAGGTGAACAACTCGATGACGTCGCGGGCCACGTCCATTCTGCCGGCGGCGTTGATGCGCGGGCCAAGCCGGAAGCCGACATCGCCTGCCTGCAAAGACCGGCCGATGCCCGCCAGCCCGGAAACTTCCATTAACGCTTTAAGTCCCCCATTCACCGGGCGCCGCAAGCCTTCCAGCCCCAATTTGGCCATGATGCGGTTTTCATCCACCAGCGGCACCGCGTCCGCGATTGTGGCCATGGCCACCATTTTCAGGAATGAGGGGACAAGTTTTGCCTGCTCCGGCGCGTCTTTGAACCTGGCAAAAAGCGCCTGGGCGATTTTGAAGGCCACACCCGCCCCACAAAGCGACTTGCATGGATATTCACAGCCCTGCTGGTTGGGATTGAGAACGGCCAGCGCGTTGGGCACGCCTTCATGGGCTTCCGGCAGATGGTGATCGGTCACGATCAGGTCCACGCCAACGCGTCGCGCGGTCTCCGCCGCCTGGAAAGCCCGGATGCCGGTATCCACGCTGATCACCACCTTCACTCCGGCCGCGGCGGCCCGTTCGATCACGTCATCTTTGATCCCATAGCCTTCCTTGATGCGGTGCGGCACGTGAAAGTCCGCCGCGCCGCCACAAAGCTCAATCGCGGTTTTCAGGACCACTACGGCCGTGGTGCCATCCACGTCATAGTCGCCGTAGATCAGAATGGCTTCCTGCCTGGCAATGGCGGCGCATATGCGCTCAATGGCTTCCTTCATGCCGCGCATCAGGTAAGGCGAATAAAGCTGGTCCACGGAAGGGGACAGAAAGCGGGACGCCTCGGCGGCGCCGCTGATCCCGCGCAATGCCAGCAGGCGGGCGATGATAGGCGAACATCCGCCCTCTTTGCGCAGAGTCTCTACTGTGGCCGGGTCGGGACTGGCGTAAGTCCAACGCATCGTGGGCGGGTGAGATGGCTAATCTTCGTCCGGGTCGGAATCGTCAATCAGAATGCCGTCATAGTCGTCCGCCGCAGTTTCCAGCCTCTGGAACGATTCGTACCAGTCGGTTGAGACCTCGTAGAGGAACATGACTCCCTGGCAGGGAAACCCGAGTTGAATGTACCCGACTTTACCCACGAAATTGCGCAGCCAGCGGGCTTCTTCCACGTCCTCTTCGTTCATGTATTCGATCTCCTGCAACCGGTCCAGCAGCAGATCAACGTCTTCTTTTTCCAGCGATTCAAAGTCCATGGTGACAAAGCTGACGCCGGATGCTTTGGCAAGTTCCACGAAATCCTTCCACGCTTCTGCGTGGTCCTCGCCGGCGGCCCAGGGAACGCTGGGAACATCGTCACTGATGCCGGCATTGAAACGGCGCAGCCCGTGGCCCTCAATGAAGGCGACCATGTCATCTTTCAGTATGTGAAGGTCCTGTTCCATGGTTTATTACAGACATCATATCGCGTTCCCGCCGCGCGGCCTATAGAGACAGGGCGTCATATGAGACGGGCAGCGCGATCATCGCCTCGCAACCAGAGCGATCGCGGCGGTTGGCGAGCTGGAGGATGCCTCCGTGGGCTTCCGCAATCTGGCGGCTCAGGATGAGCCCGATGCCGCTGCCCCCGTGCTTCGTGGTGAAGAACGGAACAAACAGGTTGTCACTGTTCAGCAGGCCCGGCCCCTCATCGCGGATGAATATCTCAACGCTGCGCGCATTGGTGCGCCAGCCGACTTCCACCGAGCCGGGACGTTTGAGCGAGGGGTCCAGGGAGGCGTCCACGGCGTTGCGGATCAGGTTGATCAGCAACTGTTCGAGCTGGTCCGGGTCGGCATCCACGATGACCCGGGGACCTTCCAGAGTCCGCACGTCCAGCCGGCGCTCCAGGGAAGCAACACGCTCCACCAGGTCCCCGACCTCAATTCTCGTCCGTGCAGGCGCAGGCATGCGCGCGAGCTGGGTATATGCCTGCATGAAGCGATTCAGGGACTCGACTCGATTCTCAATCACGCGCAGACCCTGCTGCATGTCCTGGGAAGTCTCATCCGGCAGGGCGGCCCTGGCAGTAAGCCCGGCCAGAGTGCCGGCGATTGATTTTATCGGCGCCAGTGAATTGTTGAGTTCATGTCCCAGCACGCGGATCAGCCTTTGCCACGCCTGGCGTTCTTCTTCGCGCAGCGCCCGGCTCAGGTCGGAGATGATCAGCAGCTGATGGGGAACGCCATTCTCGCGGAACGTGGTTTGACTGATGGCCCACCGGCCATGCTTGCCCGGAAACGCCATCTGCACGTTCTGCGGTCCCGGAGCATGCAGAAACTCCTGCAACCCGAGCTCTTCGGCCGTAAGCCCGAGCATGCGCGGCCCAATGCGGCCCATGAGCTGCTCGCCTGCGCGATTCACAATGCGCAGCCGCTGCTGCTGATCGAACGTGAACACCGCCACGTCAATCTCCATCAGCACCTTCTTGAGAAGCGCCGTAGCTTCCAGTGCGCTTACCTTCTGCTGCTGCAAACGCGTGGCCAGGGAGTTGATTTCGAAGATCAGATCGGAAAGCGAGTCTTCCCTGCTGCCGCCGCGCAAACGGAAGGAAAAATCGTCTTCGCGGATCGCCGCCACCATGTTCGAAAGCGTCTGCAATGGACGGATGATCTGCCCGTGCAGCGTCGAAACCCCGATCAGCCAGGCCAGCCCGATGAACAGCGTCAGCGTCCATTTGAATTCGCTTGAATGGCCGCCGAACCACAGCAGCAGTTCCGCCACCAGAACTCCCGGCGCGCTGATGAGCAGGGCCGTGAGCGTGATGCGCGCGTCAAAATTCAGCTTGCGTTTTTGGGGCGGCCCGCCGGAAAAGGTTTCGGAAACGGATTGGTGCAGAGGATCAGACGCCATATTTTTGCATGCGCCGGTACAGGGCGCTGCGGCTCAGCCCCAGCGCCTCCGCTGCATGACTGATGTTTCCGGAGTGGCGTGACAGGGCCTTTTTGATGAGCAGGTATTCTACTTCTTCAAGACTCATATCTTCGATCTTCGCCGAGCCTGCCCGCTCGGCCTCCAGTCCCAGGTCCGCGGGCTGAATCTGGTCCGTGGTGCTGATGAGCACCGCGCGCTCGATGGCGTGGTCCAGTTCGCGGACGTTTCCCGGCCAGGGAT
>DATIWA010000046.1:0-4067 GCA_035465515.1 Candidatus Limnocylindrales bacterium
GGAGGAGGCGGGCAGGCCACCGATGTGGTCATGCCGCAGATGGGCGAATCCATTTTTGAAGGCACCATCACCAAGTGGCTGAAAAAAGTTGGCGATAAAGTCCAGCGCGACGAGCCGCTGTTTGAAATCTCCACCGACAAGGTGGATGCGGAAATTCCCGCGCCCACCACCGGAGTGTTGCGCGAGATCAAGGTAAAGGAAGGCACCACCGTGCAGGTGAACACGGTTGTGGCGACGATTGGCGGAGCGGGCGCTCCAGCCGCGGCCCCGGCGCAACCGAGCGCGCCGGCGAAGCCGGCAGCCGCGCCTCAACCCGTGGCGGCCCAGCCTGTGGCCGCCCAACCGCAGCAGGTAGTCAGTTTCCCTGCGCCCGCCGCTCCGGGGCGCGAGCAGGTGCGTTCCTCGCCTCTGGTGCGCCGCATCGCGCGGGAAAACAATGTTGATCTCGGCCAGGTGCCCGGCACCGGGCTGGGAGGCCGCATCAGCAAGACGGATATCCAGAACTTCATCCAGCAGCACGGGCCCAGCGCGCGGCCGGCGACCGTAGCGCCGCCAGCAGCCATGCCGCAGTACGCGCCTCCAGCAGCCCCGCAGGCCGCAGCCGCGCCGGTGCAGGCTCCGCCGCCTCCGTTGCAACTGGCGGGCGAGCTGGTGCCGATGTCGCAGATGCGCAAGAAGATTGCCGAGCGCATGGTGGAATCCAAGCGCACCAGCGCGCACGTGCACACGGTCTTCAAAGTGGACATGACGCGCATTGTCAGGCTGCGCGAAAAGCGCCGCAAGGAGTGGGAAGCGCGCAACGGCGTCAAGCTGACGTTCATGCCGTTTATCGCCAAAGCCATGATGAACGGCATCCGGGTGAAGCCCATCGTCAACTCATCCGTCATTGGCGACAGCATTCAGTACCACAAGAACGTCAACATCGGCATTGCCGTGGCGCTGGAGTGGGGGCTGATCGTGCCGGTGGTCAAGGCCGCGGAAAACCTGAGCTTTGTGGGATTGCAGCGGGCCATCACCGACCTGGGCGAGCGGGCGCGCGCCAAGAAACTGGTGCCGGACGACGTTCAGGGCGGCACCATTACCATCACCAACCCGGGAATTTACGGTCCGCAGTTCGGGATGCCCATCATCCCCCAGCCGCAGGTTGCCATCCTGGGCATGGGCGGCATCTTCAAGGAGCCGGTGGTGGTGACCGACGAGGACGGCAACGATTCGATTGCTGTGCGGCATATCATACGGCTGGTGCTGGGCTACGATCACCGCATCATTGATGGGGCCGACGCGGACCAGTTCATGGTGGCGGTGCGGGATTACCTGGAAAACTTCAACGAGGACATCGGCTGATCGGCCTCCAATAGATATCCACGGCAGGCTGCGGCCTGCCGTTTTTTTCGGGCTCCCCGATCCTGGCAGACCGCATCCATTATTACGCTGGTTCTACTACTCTGGATAACCCGGGGAACCGAACTTAGAATCATGTCAATAACTCTGAATCAGCCTATACTTAGGGGACTGCAGCAGCTTAGGGAGATGGAGCGTCTATGACCAGGATTCTTGCAGCTTTAGGCCTGTGCCTTTTCTTCGTTGGCTTGGTGGCTTGTGGAGGCGGCAGCAGCACACCTCCGCCACCCACGCCGACACCCACGCCAACGCCGGCGGCCCTCACCGTCAGCCCGTCAACTGTGAAGGTGGCTTTGGGCAAGACGCAGCAATTTTCGGCCACGGGCCCCGCGGTTCCGGTCAACTGGAGCGTCAATGGCGTGGCCGGCGGCAATTCCACGGTGGGAACGATTGACGTTAGCGGCTTCTATACCGCTCCCCTGAACTTCCCCAGTCCCAACACCTTCAATGTAACCGCGACCTCGCAAGCTGACCCGACGAAGACCGCAAACTCGGCGCTCTCAGTGGTCTATCCCAACAAGAACAATACGACACAGACGCTGCCCATCAAACTGGGTTCGATTGGCGGAAACGCCCTTGACGTAACCGCGCCGGGCGATCCCAATCCCGGCTGCTGCATTGGGACCCTGGGCAGTCTGATTCAGCGCGGCACCACGTTGTTCATCCTGAGCAATAATCACGTCCTGGCAAGATCTGAGGTGGCGTCCCTGGGCGAAGCCATCGATCAGCCCGGCCCGAACGCGTGCTTCACGGTTTCCAACGCGGTGGCGACACTTTCTGCCAAGGCGGCGTTGAAGCCGACCACATCAGCGCCCTGCGTGCAGCCGACCACCACGACGACTTGCGGGCCCGCGCCCAGCAATGTGGACGCCGCCATTGCGCAGACCTCGATCGCCAGCACGGACGCCGCCGGCACGATTCTGGAACTGGGCGCAGCCACCTCCACGGACATAGGAGACGCGCCGCCTTCTGCCACATTGGCAACGGCCTCGATTGGCCTGGGGGTGGCGAAGAGCGGCCGTACCACCGGGCTGACCTGCTCAACCATTGAGTCAATCTCGGGAAGATTTGCGGTGGATTACGATTCCGTGTGCGGAGCCGCAACAGCGGCATTTCAGGCGCAGTTCAGCAATCAAATCTCGGTTACGGGAGGCACGTTCATTGAGCCGGGTGATTCGGGATCCCTGCTTGTGACGTCCGCCCAGGCCCGTCCGGTGGGGCTGCTCTATGCGGGCTCACCCGATCCGGGTGGCTCCGCAATCGCCAACCCGATTCAGGATGTGCTGAATGTGTTCTCCACCACCACGGCGACTGCAACCATCGTTGGCGGGGCCGACCACGCCGTCAGTTGCCAGCCGACTCTGGCCATCGCGAATTCCAAGCAAACGGGAGCGGCAAGCGCTCTTACGCCGCAACAGAGAGAGAATGCGACTGCGGCGCGCAACCGGAACGCAGTGATGCTGATGTCCGATCCGGCCGTTAAGGCAGTCACTGTGGGCGCCAGCGCTGACAATCCTCAGGAGGGAGCTGTGCTGGTTGAGCTTTCCGCCGCTCCTCAAAAGCCCATTCCTGCCACAGTGGATGGAGTTCGCACCCGCGTGGTGTACCCGGCCGGCGCCGCGATTGATCTGGGAATCAGCTCCACGGTTGTAGCCAATACGATCAAAATCAAGGACGCCCACGAAAATTCGTTCATGGGCCATGTGGGAATTCGGGGCATTGCCGTGGGCCGAAGCAACGACAACCCGGCAGACCCCGCCATTATCATCTACACCACCACCGGCATGGCGCATCCGCCGATTCCGGCCGTGATTGACGGTGTCCGCACGCGGGTGATTGAAGGCAAGCCGTTCAGGGCCTACTGAACCCGCATAGACAAGTGAACTCAAGGCCCCGGCCAATGTGCCGGGGCTTTGTTGTTGGCGCTGCGTCGCACGGTTTAAGCCAGTCCCAGCTCTCGCGCGGCGGTAGCGGCGATCACCGGCATCTGCGCCAGCGGGGCCACCCTGATCTGCTGCTGCCGCAATGTCTCCAGGGCAAAGCTGACGCCCTCGTCGTCGCGGACGAGATCGTCCTGCACGATGGCGGTGAGTTCGGCGCTCCTGGCCTCGACCCGGCGAATCCCTTCCGCAAGGCGGGGAAAGCTGAAGGCCAGAACTTTGGCGGAGTTGGGATCGCTTTCTACGGCCACGGCCTGGAACAGCTTGATGCTGCCCTCGCCGGCATAGCCGCAATCGATCTTCAGGGGATCGCCACTGCGGGTGAAATCTGCCGCGCGAATCTCTTTGCGCATCAGCCGCCACGCGCCGATGTTTTCAAATTCCTGCTGCATGCGCCGGAGGATCGTCTGCCGGCTGCTCATTTCGCGGGTGGCGCCGGGGCGGCGACGTTCCAGGTAGATGCGCGCCAGCTCGTTGGCTTCTTCGGCCGGCGACGCGGCAAGGCAAGCCTTGAACTCCGAGGGCTGCAAGGCATTGGAAAAGGAATCCTGGAGGCGGCCGAGGATGAAGTCGCGGTCGCCATTCATCTGGCGCAGATGGTCGCGCAGCTCGGCGGCCAGCGCCTCAATCCATTCCGTGTCGGCCTGCGGGTCAAGGCAGCGCACCCGCGACCAGTCATGTGTAAAGCGCACCTCCGCGGGGCCGTCCGGGGGCAAAAGCACCAGG
>DATIWA010000047.1:0-2558 GCA_035465515.1 Candidatus Limnocylindrales bacterium
CATCGGGTCTTCCCCTAAAAAACCATCTCTAAGGAGCTTAAGAAATGAAAAACACATTTGTGCGATTTGCCGTGCTGGTCTTTCTCGTGACTCTGACCTGTTCTACAGCGGTCATGGTTTCCGGGCCGGAGCCCACGCCAGTCTGGCCTCCGCAGTTCGCCAGCGGTACAAAGTAACTTTTGTCTGATGTCATTCGCTGGGTTAAGCTTGGGCCTTCACAAGGCCCATGCAACGAATTGACATATTGATGTCTTTGGCCGGGGGTGTCCTGGTAATCTGGCTTGCAGGTGTCCTTGCACACCGGAAGCTGTACCGGGAGTACCCCCTCTTTTTTTCCTATATCGTGTTCTCCGTTCTCTCCACAGCAGTGCGTCTTTCTGCCGCGCCCAGTTACAAAATATTTTTTTATACATACTGGATATCCGAATCGATCTACTCTGTGCTTGCGCTGCTTGCCCTGCACGAGGTCTTCCGCCACGTCTTTCTCAGTTTTTACTCGCTCTGGTGGTGGTTCCGGCTGGTATTTCCTGGCGCGGTCGCGCTCATGTCTTTCATCGCCATTCGCAACGCGGTGCGCCATCCTGCGCTGCAAGGGCCCCGCTTCATGGAGGTCATCTTTGCCCTGGCCAAGGGAGTCAATTACCTGGAGGCGGTGCTCTTCGGCCTCTTCTTCGCTTTGGTGTTGCTTTTAGGCGTTCGCTGGCGCAGCCAGCCTTTTGGCATTGTGGAAGGATTCGGCGTTTCCGCGCTCGGCGCCCTGCTGGCTTTTGGGCTTCGTTCTGAATTTGGAACGAAATATAATACCTTCGCCAGGTATGCTCCGCCTGTGGCATATGTACTGGGCGTCCTGGTGTGGCTGGATACCTTCCTGCGCGCCCCTGAACCGGAAGTGGTTCATGCCTGGAGAAACCAGATCACCCCCGAGCAGTTGCTGGCGGAAGCAAAAGCGTATATCAGCTTTTTCAAAAGGCTGTTTGGGCGGTATAACGATCTGTGATTCCTGACTTATGATCTATGAATTAATGCGCGCGTTCGGCCCTGTGGCAGCCATCCTGCTGTTCGTGGCCCTGGTTTTGCTCTACCGGCGCATCTACCGCTTCACCCATCGCCCGCCAGGCCAGGTCATTGCCTACCTGCGTGCGGTGGACCCCGGCGAAGTCGGCCACCTGCTCGATCCCAAAGCCGAACAGTACCTTCGCTTCAACCTGGGGAAAGAGCAATTCCGCAAGGAGCAGAGGAACCGCATGCGCCTGGCTCTTGAGTACATTGGCCGGCTCTCCCATAACGGGCTGGTCATGGCAGAGTGGGGCTTTTACGAACTTAAGCGCGTGCGCCGTACTGGCATCACAGAAGACCGTGAGACCTGCCTGGATCTGGTGAGCGCCAGCATTCAGGTAAGAATGTGCAGCTTTGTCCTGCGCCTCAGGATCCATCTCTGGCTGGTGCGTATGGCCGTGCTGCCCTTTGCGTCTGTGCCCAGCTTTCAAAACCTCGTCAACGTAGGCAGCACTGACTTGCTGGTGTTTTACCGGCAGATGCGCTCCGCGGCCTCCCTCCTGGGCCAGTCCTACGGGGGCCCGTTTCACCAGGAACTCGCCCTGGCCCTGCAACCACTTGGGCCTTCCTGAGCCCGCCGCAGTTTAAGTACTTCTTGCGAAAGTGGTGCCACAATTGTTTTGAAGGCTGCGGATTTCCGCCTTGCCGCAAACGACCCCGCGGGTCGGTCCATTGGGAGCGCTGCTGAAAATGGGTCCTCATTCGAGGGGTGGCAGATGATCATCCATGAAGCAGATGGCTCCTAATCGGAAATCTCAGTGATCTCAATGGCGCCAAAAGCGCGATAGATCTCCTGCCACACCTGGCTGCGGGCATCTTCCGTGTCAGGAACTCCATGCGCCTCAAGGAACTCGGCGATGTGCACGTACAAACCGCCGGATCCGTCGGAATAAAAGCCGGGAGTAATGCGGTCAAGCTGGTCTTTCTTCATACGCTCTTGTTTGCCGTGCCCGAAGCTGTGCGTTCTGCAAATGATATTGTGGCAGGCCGGCGGCCCGGCCGGGACAGTGCAGATAACACCTTCAGGTGTATGTCTCCCGTTATATTGACACCTTTAGGTGTCAAAGCGTAGGATTTTGTGAGGTTGATCTCGCTTTACGGCTTCCGGGGAGATGGCATTTTACCTTCCAAGGGGAAGATGCGCTCCTGGTGGTTCTGAACGGAAGACTGGCCAGGGCCCGCCCGATGGCCCTGGCCTTTTGCGTTTGGATTGCGCCCGACCGGGAGCCGCTGCATCATGCCGCGCCATCGGCATGGCGACATCGTTTGCCGCATGGACGCCACCGCTGTGAAAGGTCAGGAACGCGCTGACTCTGCTACCCCGCCGATTGCCCTCTTCCCGTTGGCGGCGTTCGCGGCTCCGTGGGAGCGCCGGTTCCCGATGGGGTTTCACCGCCGTCGCCGCCATCCTCTCCGCTGCCGCGGCCTCCGCGTGATCTTGTGTATGCGTCGCCGAAGAGCTGCCACAGCAGATCAACCTGATCGTCCTCCCAGACGGTGCG
>DATIWA010000048.1:0-2860 GCA_035465515.1 Candidatus Limnocylindrales bacterium
GTATTCAAGCGGGAAGCCAAGGAAGATCAGCGCGGGCAGCGTAAAGATGACGCCGCCGGCCACCGACTCGCCCGCCGACCCGGTGGTCTGCACGATGTTGTTCTCCAGAATGCTGGCCTTGCCCAAAGCGCGCAAGACACTAATGGAGAGGACCGCGATGGGAATCGAAGCTGAGACCGTGAGACCGGCGCGCAGACCCACGTAAACCGTGACCGCGCCAAAAAGGATCCCGAACAGGCCGCCGAAGAAGATGGCTCGCAAGGTAAATTCCGGGCGGATTTCTCCCGGCGACACGTACGGCTGAAATTTGGGCTCCTCAGCTCTCACTTCCACTGTTTCGGCCACAGGCTCCTCCATGGTTTGGGTTTTGCTATTGAATCGCCGCAAGTTAGCACAATGTCAGCGGCATTACAAATCCGGACGGCACAGGACGGCCCCGACCGCCCGGCAGCGATTGCTTCTTCGAAGATGCCGGCGGCGGGAAGACCGGGGCTGCGGGCGCTATGATCCTCATTGCCTTTTCTTCACTAACACAGCTATACTAAGTCCACGCATTCCTTCAGGCAGCAGCGCAAGGAGGGTCGTCTTCAGCAGTAGCGGTGGCCTAAGCCGGTCTCAAAGGGCTCTACAGTTCGCGGCTGAAAGCTTGTTTTCTGTCCTTTTTCCCTCCGATTGCAGAATCTGCCGTTCCCCCCTGACCAACATCTCAACGCTTCCCGTATGCCAGCCATGCCTTGACCAGATGGTTCCGCTCGATGGAGTGCTGTGCAGCCTTTGCGGAGAAAAGCTCTTCGGCGACCATTTTCAGGGTGAGTTGGGACCTGTTTGCGGGATGTGCCGGCGGACGGCGCCCCGTTTCCGCCGGGCAGTGGCTTATGGAAGCTATGCGGGCGCTCTGCGCGATCTGATTCACATTTTCAAATACCAGCAGGTCCGGTCAGCCGCTCCGCTGCTCGCCGGCTTTGTTGCCGCGGGGTTGAGCGGCATTCAACTGCCGGAGCCGCTGCTGGTGGTTCCCGTGCCGCTGTGGCAGGGCCGGCGGCGGACCAGGGGATTCAATCAGGCGGAAGAGATCGCGCGCGCTTTTGTCCGTAGCCGGGCGGCAGCAGCAAGCATCCAATTAGATACCGCTTCGTTGATCCGGCAAAGGGAAACCGCGTCTCAGACCGGGCTTACGCGCCATCAGAGACGGGCCAATGTGCGCGGCGCTTTTGCCGTGGTCCGCAAGGAAGGAATAGCCGGGCGGAGCATACTGCTGATTGATGACGTAATGACCACCGGCACGACTGTGGGCGAGTGCGCGCGGGTGCTGCTGCGCGCCGGGAGCAAAGAGGTTTTCGTGGCCACGGCAGCCAGGGCCACAAAAGAAGTGGAAAGCGGGCTGGCAAGGGCAGCCGTCGCTTAGCAGGAGGAACATCAGGGCCATGCATGAACGGGACCGGGGACGAAACAAGCGGCATCACCCGGAGCCGCCGCAGGAGGCGCCGGCTCCGCGAAAGAGCCTGCTGATGCAGACGCCGGTGCTGGTGCTCAACGCTTCGTATGAGCCGATCAACATCTGCGCGGCCCGGCGCGCCATTGTGCTGGTCCTCAAAGGACTGGCCATGCCGGAGGAGGAGAACGGACATTTCCTCCATGCGGCGCGCGTAGCCATGCGCGTGCCTTCCGTGATCCGCCTGCTGGAATACCGCCGCATCCCCCATCAGACGCGCGCCCTGTCGCGCAAAAACATCCTGCTGCGCGACCGCAATACCTGCCAGTACTGCGGCGTGCTGCTGGCCTCCAGCGAACTCACGCTGGACCATGTAGTTCCGCGTTCCCGCGGAGGCGCATCAACCTGGGAGAACCTGGTGGCCTGCTGCCACCCCTGCAACCGGCGAAAAGGGAACCATCTGCTCTGTGAGACCGACATGAAGCTGCTGAAGGAGCCACGCCCATTCACGCTGCATACCAGCCGCCACATCATGAGGATGATCGGGCGCTCTGATCTGAAGTGGAGAAAGTATCTGTTCTATTAAGCGGCCCGTGAGGAGCTGGATTACTTACGCCGGCCTTTCTGCTTTGGGACTAAGCATGCTTAATCCATAGTCGGCGGTCATTCAAACTTTTCGCGTGCGGCTGCCTAATCTGGGCATCGCCGTTCACAAGGTAAATTCTTCCTCTAGTAACGCGTTTGTAAACCTCCATTTATCTTGGGGTTAACAGCGCCTCCCTGCAGCGTGATGGCATCCAAACTGCAACATTGAAAAAGGGCGGTACAACTTTTTTATTTGTCCCGCGTCCGGGAATCCCTTCATCGCGTTCTCAGCAGCGCAGCTGCAAATACTTCAAACAGGAGCAGGAATGGCAGAAACGGTATTGGACCAGGTCATTGTCAATTTGCGCGAGAGCGCCCCGACGCACTATCCCGAGCACGGTGAATTGCGGAATATCCGTGTGGTGGGTCATACCCCGAGGAATGATCATTTCATATATGACGTGAGCGTGGATTTTGCCCAGGGCAGCGAGCGCATCGCGATCAAGGTATATCGCAGCAACAAGTGCGGGGGTAACGCCAAGGCCATTGCCCGCCAGGAGAACGCGAACCTTCAGTTTGTGCAGCAGGCGATCCACCGGAAGAAGATCGCCGGAATACCACGCCCGGTGGGCGACTTCAGCGACGCCGGCGCGGTGGTCACGGAAAAGGTGGCCGGACTGCCGCTGCAATCCATCATCATGAAGGCGGCGCTGCTGCCCGGCTTCGCCGATAACGGCAGCATTGCCCTGGTAGCAAAACGCTCCGGCGAGTGGCTCAAGTCATTCCATAAATGCACGGGGGAAATGCCGGAGCCTTTTGACGGCGCGT
Source organism: Candidatus Limnocylindrales bacterium (assembly GCA_035465515.1). Lineage (GTDB taxonomy): Bacteria > Acidobacteriota > Terriglobia > Terriglobales > Acidobacteriaceae > Angelobacter. Next base: position 2,846 of record DATIWA010000048.1, read on the forward strand.
CCCTGATGACCACCC
>DATIWA010000049.1:0-9079 GCA_035465515.1 Candidatus Limnocylindrales bacterium
CCTTCCTTGCGCGCCAGCATCTGCGGCAGCACGGCACGCGCGGCGTAAACGTGGGACATGACATTGACGTCCCAGCTTCTCTGCCAGTCGCTGTCCGGAGCTTCCGGTCCGCCGGCGACGCCGACCCCTGCATTGGAGCAGAAAACGTCCACCTGTCCGAAGCGCCGGCTGGTTTCTTCAACAAGACGTTGAACCTCTGCTTCTTTACCGACGTTAGCAGGAATGGCCACGCCTTTGATCTCGTCGGCAACAAGCCGGGCGCCCTGTAGGTCAATATCTGAAACGATCACGGCCCTGGCTTTCTCGGCAGCGAACTTGCGGCACAAAGCACGTCCGATTCCGTTGGCCCCTCCGGTAACGATTACGACTCTGCCCTGAATTTGCATGGAGAAGAAGATAAATGCTTGGGCTGCATCCTTCAAATCGCAATCCAGAACACCCTCCTCGCTTTGAGGAGAGAAGGAGTGTTTCTGCTGCGCCGCCGCTTTTCTGTAAACTGCTAAGGCATCGTAGTTCCATTGAGGAGGATTCCAAGCCTTAATGACCAGGTTCGCGATTGGCGTTGATCTCGGCGGCACAAACCTGCGCGTCGCCGCCGTGGATTCGACCGGCAAAGTCCTTGAAAAGATCACCACCGGCACCGAAGTAAAGCGGGGGCGGGACAGGGTTATTTCCGAGATGTGCAAGGCGATCCAGGAGCTTGCCGGCAAGCTCCGCAGAAGCACCGGCGACCTGACGGGGATCGGGATCGGAGTGCCGGGAATCATCGAGATGCAGACGGGGATGTTGCGCGAGTCGCCGAACCTTCCCGGCTGGCAGGATTATCCGGTGCGGCAGGAGATCGAGGGCCGTCTGGGAACACACGTGGTCCTGGAAAACGATGCGAATGCTGCCGCTTTGGGCGAAAAGTGGCTGGGCTCCGCGGCCAACGTGGAAGACGTATGCATGGTTACGCTGGGCACCGGCGTGGGTGGGGGAATCGTGCTGCAAGGGCGCATCTGGCACGGCATGACGGGAATGGCGGGCGAGCTGGGGCACATCACGGCCGATCCCAGCGGACCCCCGTGCGGATGCGGTAACCGTGGATGCCTGGAACAATACGCTTCAGCTACAGCCGTCAAGCGGATGGCCATCGAGGCCATCGCCACCGGACGCGCGCCGGAGCTGGCGCGGGCGATGGATGAGGACCCCGAGTTCAGTTCCAAGGTGGTATATCAGATGGCAGTGCAGGGCGACGAAACCGCCCGGCAGATTTTTTGCCGCGTAGGTGCTGCCCTGGGCGCGGTCCTGGCCGACCTGGTAAACATATTCAACCTGCCCATGTACGTAATTGGCGGCGGCGTGGCGAGCGCGTGGGAGGCTTTTGCCCCCGCAATGCTGGAGGAGGTGCGCAAGAATTCATTTGTCTATCGCGCTACCGCACCGGCGGAGACCATGCGGGGCCTGGAGGGAGCAAAGATCCATGACGACTCTCTGCCGAACCGGCGCAGTACCATCATTACCCGGGCTCTATTGGGCAGCGATGCCGGCCTGATCGGCGCTGCTAGATTGCCCATGATCTCACAATGACAATAACGTCGCTTCGCTTTCATAACATTTCTTCTCATCTCCGGGGCTGCTTCAAGCGACAGCTCGGGAACGCGCGCTGAAACATTTTCGTGACTTAGTTGCGCATGCTGGAAAAGCGTATACTTGCAGATTGAATAGACAACAAACATATGGGCAGCCTGCAATACCGGTCGGCAAAAGCTTAGACAGATCTTTCTCGAACGCAAGTTTGGCTGCCATTGTGCTCGCGAATTCTCGTCAGTTTAGAGAAAGACAGTGACAGTGACGTTCTACGCCTATGCCGGCCTGCAAAAACCGTCGTCCGAGCTGATATCCCAAAGCATGGTTCCGGCGGACTGAATCAACTCAGCAGCAACCAACGGTTTTGCCAAAGCTGTTGCAGTCCCTTCCTTACGAACGCGCCCTTCTGGCGCACGACAATGGAGCTTCTTATGGCAACCGCACCGAAGATTCCTCTTCCGGTTCATGAGGTTGAAAATATCCTGGCGTTCCGCACAAAACTGGGTGGCGAGACTGTAAAGGGTGGCGAGTCAAAAAACCTGGGCACGGTGGAAACAAGTCGGTTTGACAAGATTCGCCTGGTGGCGGACGAGCGCATCGGCTCGACCTGCAATGTGTTCATCCGTTTGACATTCATGGAGGGCAATGAGCTGGTGGCCTTCCTTGACCACGTTCTGCTCACTCCTCATTCCCAGGTCACGCGGGTGTATGACGTTCCCGGCGTGAAGCTGGACGTTGCGATCGATGGCGTCGGCGCCGCCAGCACGCAGGGCGCGGTGGACGTGCTGATCTACGGCCAGTACTAGTCCTGATTTCAGCCCCGTCAAAAACAGAAGCGTACCCTTGCCGAGTACGCTTCTGTTCTTCTGGAATGATGCAGCTTCATTCCGGCAACTGCCGGACGATGGAGCAATAAAGCTCCACGGCCTCATGGAGCTGCTTCTTGGAGATGAATTCCCGTTCCGTGTGGGCAACGTGAATGGAGCCCGGTCCCAGCAGCACAGGTGTTCCCCAGTTGCTGAGCGCGGGAATGTCCGTGGTGAACGCCGCAGCCATGGTTTCAATTCCGGGTACCGTGCGCAGCTTGAGGAACGGAATTTCCAGCACGAACTCCGCTGCCGCCAGGCCGGCGACGGTGTCTGTAATCTGGCGGCGCAAATCTTCAGAAGGGCCAACCAGGCGGTAGAGCAGTTGGGCGCGGGAGAAGTCGGAAATCACATTGGGCGCGCGGCCACCTTCAATCAGGCCGACGTTGAGGGTGCAGGGACCGACTTCAGAGTTATGCGGCAGCTTCATCGCACGGAGCCGGTCAAGCGCCGTCAGCAACTTGTCAATCGCGGATTCGCCCAACTCGGGATAGGCCGAGTGCGCCATCCTGCCGCGGGCAGTCAGCTCCACGCGCAGCGCGCCCTTGGAAGCCACGGCGATCTTGTTTTCCGTAGGCTCGCCGTTGATAAGGAACCGGCTGCCCAGGGGCGATCCGTTGGCGACCTTTGCGCCCAGACTGTCGCGCTCCTCGCCCACGACAAACAGCATTCCCACAGCCGCGCCCTCCTTGCGGAGACGCTGGCAGGCGGCAATCTGCGCGGCGATGATGCCTTTGGCGTCGCAGGAACCGCGGCCGTACACATTGTCGCTGTCCTCGGAAGAAGGAATGAACGGGGGAACCGTGTCCATGTGGGTGGAAAAGACGACCTGTGGCGGGCGCTCGTCCAGCGTGGCCACCACATTGAAGCGCTCATGCGCCACCGGCATTTTGTGGGTGGTATAGCCGAGGCGGCAGAGTTCGTCATACAGCTCCGCGCCCACGGCGCCTTCGTTGCCGCTGATGGATTCGATATCAATAAGTCTGCGGGTCAGCTTGATGGGATCCATGGTGTTCGCGGATACAGGATAAACCAGCATTCACCACCGAGGACACAGAGGAAAGTGGAACACAGCGGAATGGCCAGTCACCGCAGCGCAGAAGGTTGTGCAAGCCTTTACGGTGGCCGCGAACCGCGACAGAACGAGCTGGAGATCGAGAAAAGAGTTCACGGAGTGAAAGGTCGCAATCCCGTTGCGGCTTTCCAGCGCCGCCTTGCCTCCGTGGTGAAATTCAGATTTTTCCTGTAAAAAGAATTGTGCCCAACGGAATACGAACATTTTTCCTCGAAGGTCCGGCCGGGAAGCTGGAAGCGCTGCTGAATGAAGGACGGGCGGACGCAACGCACGCCGCTCTGGTGTGCCATCCCCACCCTTTATATGGCGGCACGGTGCACAACAAAGTTGTGTATCGCGCGATGAAGGCGTTGAACGAATTTGGCTTTCCCGTGCTGCGCTTCAACTTTCGCGGCGCCGGACTAAGCGAGGGCGATCACGATCATGGCCGCGGCGAGGTGGAGGATGTTAAGGCCGCGCTCAACTGGGTGGATGCGGAGTTTCATTTGCCCATCATCTTCTGCGGGTTTTCTTTTGGCGCCGCCACGGGGCTGCGCGCGGCGTGTCCCGATCCGCGGGTGGTGGGCCTGATCTCGCTGGGGACGCCGGTTTCCGTGGAAGGGCGTGTGTATACTTACCAGTTCCTGCAAGACTGCGCTAAGCCCAAGCTGTTCATCAGCGGGTCGCTCGACCAGTTCAGCCCGAAGGAAGCGCTGCGCCAGGCAGTGGAGCGGGCGCATGAGCCGAAGGAACTCGTGCTGGTGGAAGGAGCGGACCACTTCTTTGAGGGTCAATTGCCGGAGATGCAGAGCGCGATTCACGATTGGGTAAACAGCGTCTTCCAACCGGGAAGGCAGGTGCAAGCGGACTAATGTCGGTTGCACATACCATGCGTTCTTTGGCGCGAGAAATTTTTCTCGAGGCGCTCCAGGACGCCGGCATCGGGAATGCTTTCGACCGTCACGTGCAGTACGATCGCGGCGTGCTGCGCATCTGTGAAGATCTCTACGATCTGAAGTCATACTCGCGCGTGCTGGCCGTTTCCTTCGGCAAGGCGGCCCACCGCATGGCCGAGATCCTGGCACGTCAGGTGGGGCCGACGGTGCAGGGAATCGTCGTTGATCCGAACCAGCATCCGTACCAGCTTCCCGGTTACCGTTATTTTCAGGGCGGGCACCCGCAGCCCAACGAAGAGTCAGTGCGCGCCGCCGAGGCCATCCTGAAATCGCTGAGCGCGCTGAACGAGCAGTCGCTGGCGCTGTTCCTGATCAGCGGAGGCGGCTCGGCGGCGGTGGAAAAGCCGGTGGATGACGAAATCTCGCTGGCCGATCTGATCGCCACATATAAGGCGTTGCTGATTTCCGGAGCGCCGATCGCGCAGATCAACGCTGTGCGCAAACATCTCTCGGCGACCAAGGGCGGGCGCATGGCGCAGGCGGCGTATCCCGCGCAGCAGGTATCGATCTTGGTATCCGACGTTCCTGAAAACTCGCTGGATTCGCTCTCTTCCGGGCCAACGATGCCCGACACGAGCACGGTGGAAGACTGCTACCGAATCGTACACGAGCACAACCTGTTGCCGGCGTTCGCGCCTTCCGTGCGGGAACTGTTTGATCGCCGGGCGCTGGAAGAGACGCCCAAGAAAGACGATGCGGTTTTCGCGCGCTCGCGCTGGTGGAAAATCCTTTCCAACGAAACCGCAGAGAGAGCCGCGGCAGCCAGGGCAAGCAAACACGGTTTCGGCGTGGAGATTGACCACAGTTGCGATGACTGGGACTACGCCAAAGCGGCGGATTATCTGCTGGACAGGCTGCGTCAACTAAAACGGGGGGTCAGCAGGGCATGCATTGTGTCCGGCGGCGAGGTTACGGTCAAGGTGAGCGTTGACGCTCCCGGCCAGGGCGGACGCAACCAGCATTTTGCCCTCTATTGCGCCCAGAAAATTGCGGGAGAAAACATTTCCGTGCTTAGCGCAGGGACTGATGGAATCGATGGATTCAGCCCCGCGGCTGGCGCGGTGGCCGACGGAACAACGGTGGAACGCGCTCGCGCTGCCGGAATGGACGTGGCGGCGCATTTGAACGCTTTTAATTCCTTTCCGCTGTTTGAGAAGCTGGGCGACACGATCCAGACCGGGCCGACAGGGAACAATGTGAGGGACCTGAGGATTCTGATGGCGTATTGATTTTTCGTGATCGGGCTTCTACCCGGCCCGTAATAAGGACAGGATGGAAGATCGGGGAGTACAGCTACTTTTTCCCGGGCAGCACTTTCAATGAGTCGGCGGCGAGAATCTTCTTGATCTGGTTGCGGGCGTGGATGGCCCACGGGCCCATGGTGTCGAGCTTGGAGTAGGCTACCCAGTGACGCAGCGCTTTGCGAGGCTGGCGGGCTTTTTCATACGCCAAAGCAAGGTTGTAATGCGCATCAGCGTACGTCGGAGCCAGGGCGATGGCCGATTCGTAGGCGCGCATCGCATCGGGCAGGCGGCCGGTCTCATCCAGCACATTGCCTAAATCGAAATAGGCCAGGGCATAACGGGGATCCACCTCAATGGCCTTGCGGTAGTACCGTTCCGCCAGCAGGTAGTCGTGGCGGTTGTAATAGAGCGTGCCCAGGTTGATATAGGAGGCGGCGTGCGTGGGATCAAGTTCAACGCACTTCTTGTAAGCGGCAATTGCCTCTTCCTGGGTGCTGGGATCTTCCTCCAGTCCTACGCCGCGGGTAAAGAAGTCGGCGGCGGTTTCGGCGGCGCGCATGGCGTGGACCTTGGGAGATTCAACGAGTTCGCGATCCGCAAAATCGAGGACAAACTGGCCGGCAATGGGTTCCACGGCCGCGCCCTGATGACGGAAGACTACGCGTGACTGGCGGGCAAAAGTGCCTGCTTCAAGCAGCGGGTTTTCCATGCCTGCAACCTGCTGTTGCATGGCACGCAGAGAATCGCGGATTACTGCGGGCCGCACACGCTTGGCGCGCAGGTCGCGCAGTTTCTTGATTTGCAGGAGATCAAAGAAGGAATAGAAATCTCTCACGGGAAACAAACCGGCTTTTTCCCAGCCTGCCAGCTGTCGCGCCGTTATCCGAAGGATCCGAAGGACGTCCTCGCGATGATAGCGTTCCACTTTGCCCTTAGTAGTACGACCTATCTCTAACAGATACAAGGCATTATTGTCAGCATTGGGAAAAAATATCAAGTGCAAAGTCATCGCGGGATGTGGAAAACAAGACACAATCCGGAACGGCGCTGACCTTGGCCGCCTGGTTACGCAGCGCAGATCAGCGTGGTTTATCCGGATGAAGGAAGGCCGGGAATCCCTCAGTAGCCGACTTCGGAGTACGAGATGATCTTCAGCGGCGCGGTCCTGAATGCCAGGTCAATGGCGTCACAACTATAAGAAATTGTGAATTTACTGGAATCAGAATCGCTTGTGCGAACATTGGCGGTGCCGTTGGCATCCGCCTGGAGCAGAAGCGACCCGTTAATTGAACCCGTGGCGCCGGTATTCAGGCGGATTTCGCCGCTTGGAGCCTGGACAAGGACAATCCCCGTCCAGTTGAACGTTGCCGCGTCAATAAGGAAAGTATTCGGAATAACGAGAATCCCGTAGCCATTCACGGTAACGCCATTCTGGATTTCCAGACCGCCGGTCGCCGTGGCCACCACAATTTGCGGATTGGTGGGTGATCCAAAGTTGGTGTCTGACGTTATGTTGGACCCTGGTACGGTGACGTAGTTCGGTTGCCCCACGGAATCGCTGACCACTTGAAGGATGTTGTTGATCTCCTGCTGAAGCAGATTCTGGTTGATCTGGGCGATCAGGGGATCCACGTTGCCAGGGGCGCCTACGAAAGGGGCCGAAGGGTTCTGCGGAGGCAGCACCACGGCGGGAACGTGAGGCGCGAAGACAGCGCTGACAGCGTCCAATTGCGGGGCGGAAAGGTCAAGATTTTTGTAGCATCCGGCATCGCTAGGCGCGCAGTTGCTCTGGTTGAAGCGCGGTGTTGGATCGGTGCCGCGCACCCACCACAAACCCGGCGTGCAGGTTTTGCCGGTGGCGTTGCTGCCATCGGCATTGCAGAAATCATTGGCCCGCTGAACGATATTGTTGCGCAGAGTGTCCAGCGCTCCCTGAAGGTCCGTGGTTGACTTGGTGGAGTCCGTGGCCAGGGACGACACGGCAGCGCAGCCATTTCCCGGGGGAAGCAGGTTGCCGTTGATGTCGCGGGGACGACCGTCAATGTTTGTGGGCGGGATGCTCACGCCCGTTCCCTGGGACCCGTTGTTGAATGCCGGAGCGGCATTCGCGGATTCCAGAGTGAGAGCGCCCGGAGGCCGGATGGAGTCTTTGGCAATTTCGTAACGGGTCAGCGACTTGGCCCCAAAGCTGGAGGAAAACGAGGTCAGCATGTAGACCTGGTGCATGTTCAGATCCTTGCACCGGGTTGTAAGGTCCGGTCCGGGAACTTCGTTCTGGCCATTCCAGCAGATGCGGTTGTCCAGAGTAGCGGCATTGCAGGCGCCATCCACACAGAAAGGCGATGACACCCGGTTCGTTTTAAAGTTGATCCTGACCCACTTGTAGGCGAGGGGCTGTCCTGCGGCGGCCTGAATGGATGTCTGGCTGGGCAGTTCCCAGCCCGCGGTCACCGGCACTGTACTGCATTTCTGTCCAGGGAGCGCGGCGGGATCATACGCGTGGCACAGCTCCACATCAAAATACTTGCTGGCGGGATTGGTTGGATCAATCACTTCCGCCGCGGCCGGGTTCAGGACATACATTACGCCATTAGGGTTGCCGGGAATGTCCTTGGGCAACAGGTCGGAGAGACCGCCGGCTGCCGTGGGGCTGGTGGAGGGATAGCGCATGCGATCACGCACCTCTTCCAGGCCGGCCCGGGACGCATAGTAGGACTGCTTGTGCAGTCCAAAGTTTGCGTCAATACGCGTTTCCGTGATGGTGGAGTAAACCATTACAAAAGCCACAGCTAGCAGCAGCAGCAGCGCGATCATGACCAGAAGAAGCGCCGAGCCGCGTTGTTGGTTTCTTCTTTTTCCGTTCATCATAGTGGAGCCTTTTAGTAGTTGTTCAAATGACCCGTCACGGAAATGGAAATCCGCTGGGGCGTTCTGGTAACCGGATCCAGGGTGGCAGAAAGCAAACTCAGGTTTATTTTCACTGTCTTGATGGTGTTGAGCGTGTTCTCGCCGGCAGCGGTGGAGATGTCCGGGGTGCCGGTCACATCTACCTGGTTTCCGTTCTTGTCATAAAACGTAAAAAGGTCCTGGCCCGACAGGCCGGGACCGACTCCCGGCGGCATCACCGATTCCACCTGCGTGTACTGGGTGGCGGCAGGCTGGGCCAGCGGACTGCCTGCAACCTTGGGCGCCTCGCTGCGACGGACACACGGGCACGCGGGATCATTGGCGTCCTGCGGAACGTATTGGATCTCAACGCTGGAGACAACGCCTGAAGTCTGGACATCCCCTTCCAGAAGGATGTCAGTGGGCGAGACCCGCGCCAGACCGGCGGCCACAAGCGGGCTGGTGAGATCGAAATTCGGTGAATACATGTCGGTCCTGGGATAG
>DATIWA010000050.1:0-4351 GCA_035465515.1 Candidatus Limnocylindrales bacterium
ATTGGCGATGGAGCCGGTCCATCCCGCCTTGATGTCGCCGGACGCGGCGCCCGCAGCGTTGATCTTCTCCAGAGGAAATTCTTTAGTGGAGACCGCGGCAGCCATTTCGCTGATGCTGAGCCGCGAAACTCGAAAGGCGGCCTTCCCTTTCTGCGGCGGAGCTTTCCTGCCGCCTGTTGGTGCGGCCCAGCTGGTCACCTGCAAGTCGCCCAGTGCTGTGCCGCCGAATATCCGCGCCGCGATGTGCGAAAACGAAACAGCATCCGGCGAGACGCTGAAAGCAGATGAAGCGTCAATTCCGGCGACGCGAACAAGGCCGTCCCGCCATTCGCCGCCCTTCACCGAGAGACTCCCCCGCGAGGAATAATTCCTCTTCTCATAAGTGAGCGATCCTTTGGCCTCGACGCGGCCCCCCCGCAGCGAGGGAACCGAGGCCAGAGCGGCGGCTTCCGCCAGATCAACTGAGGCGTTGTATTGCAGGCGAAGTTCAGGATTGTTGTAATTGCGCACTGTCCCGCTGGCTTGCACGCTGGAGCGGCCAGTGGCCACGCGTAGAGAGCGGATGTCCGCGCCATTGCTGCGCAACAGCAGATCGACATTTATATCGCCGCGCTGCGGCGGCAGGTTCCGCCAGCGCGCCGCCAGCAGGGACATGGAGATGTTCGCGGCATAGCCCTTCTCCTGCGGCGCATGATTGATCACGGCGGAAAGACGCTCGGCCGTAATGGAAAAAGGGACCTGCTCCTGGTTCAGGATCAAGGCGCCGTCGCTGATCTCAATGCGGTTGACGGCAATGTCAACCAGGCTTTGAGGAGAAATGCCCTCCCCGGCCGGCGCTTCCTTTGGAACGGGCTGATTGGTGGACCCGTCAGGATAAACAATGAGGTGCACGCCGACATGGTCCATTGCCACGTTACGCAGGGCGATCTTGCGGGAAAAGAATGAAACAATCTTTACGCCCACGGAAATATGACCGGCCTGGGCGTAAGGCGCTTCTCCCGGCCCTTCAAGACCGTGGATCGTAAGACCGCGCGCCTCAAATTGCAGCGATGAAAGCTTCCAGGTAAGCGACTGCAACTCGACCTTGCCGCCGGTCATGCGTTCCAATTCCGCCACAACTTTACGGCGAACACTTTGCTCAAACGCGGCGCTGTTAAGGTAGAGCAGCATCCCGCCCGCGAATGCGAGCAGGAGGAGCGCGGCGATGACCGTCGCCTTTCTCCAGCGACGCTTTCCCGCAGACGGCGTTGCACCCGGCGTGGTCATGGCGTGGCACCATTCGCCGCTCCGCCCGGAACGTTCATCTTTTCAATATGGGCCTGAGCGCGAAGCGTTTCCAGCCAGCGGGTGAGCATCTCATCAATGCTTTGCTCAACCAGGACCTTTTCAATGCGGCCCGATACCTGGGCCAGGGGGGGCTCCGCCACGCCCTGCTTCTGCAGTTGAGGGAGGAATTTCTCGCGGTAGTAGGTTTCGATCTGGTTCTTGTCCACCCGCACCAGACCGCGGAAGCGCAGGTCCACAAAGCGAAGGATGCGGAATTGAGCAATCAGATTGTCTTCCACGTCCTGCTGCATCAGGCCATAACTTTCCAGGATCTTTTTCCAGCCTTCATCGGTTGCAGCGCCGGGAATCTGATCGCGGATGTCTTTAATGCGCGCCGCCAGTTCGGCGGGATCAGGCGCCAGCATGTCGCCGTTGACAATCTGCTGGTCGAGCAGCGAACGATCAATCAGGCGGTCGAGTACGGCCAGCTTGTCCGCGGGCGTGAGCTTCTCCAGGGGTTTGCCCTGCATCAGGAACTCGACTCGCGTCGCCTGGTCCAGTTCACTTTCCAGGATCACACGTTTGTTCACCACGGCCACCATGCGGTCCACGACTTGTGAAAATGCCGCCCCCATGAGCAGCAGCGTGAGCGCGATTTTGAGAAGTGTTCGCATCAGAAGGTCTGGCCGATGTTGAAGAAGAAGTTGAACCGTCGCAGCACATCAGAACGCGGCGCAGAACCGTCCGTGGGATGCGTGATGGGGAAGGCCGGCGGATTCAGGTTGTAACCTACGTCAAAGCTGACCGGCCCAATGGGTGTCCGGTAGCGAATTCCGGCCCCCACGGCATGGGAAACATAGTCAAAGTTGCAGGTCGTGGTTGTGGGGTTCAGGCAGGAGTCGCGGTCCTTCTGCGAAAACCTGAACAGATTGCTGACCATCTCTGAGGGAGTGGTAAACACGTTCCCCATATCATGGAACAATACTGCGCTCAGATTGTTGCCTACATAGGGTACGGGCAGCGGAGGCGTACGCAACTCAAAATTGTTGACGAAAAGGGCCTCGCCGCCAAGCTGAAAACCGGTGGTCAGGTCTCGCGGACCCGCCTGGTTGATGCCGAAGCCGCGGTGCGTGGTGCTGCCGCCCGCCAGGAAGCGCTCGGGAAGAGGGATAAAAGAAGATGGAGGGGGAGCGCCCGGTCCCGGCGCGGCGATGGCGGCGCTGGTGCCGCCAAATGGTTCTTCCACCCCGATGCGCGTGGAACGGGCGAAGACCCAGCGCTTTTTATGGAACGGGTAATAGGAGGAATTCAGCACCACAATTCTGGCAAAGCTCGGCTCGGATCCGAATACGGTTGAGGCCACGCCCAGATCAAACGTGGTGAATGAGCCTTTGCGGGAGTCCAGATCGTTGTCACGGGTGTTGCGCACATAACTGAATCCAGGCATGCCCACCCGCACCGGCTGGCTGAAAAGGGGAACAAGGTTGGGATCAATCACCAGATTGTCCGTGCTGACGCGGCGGTAAATGAGCCGGTACACCAGCGTGCTGGCGCGATTCAGGTTGTGCCTGACCTCCACCGAGCCCTCCAGTCGCTTGGAGGTGAAGGTCTTGACGTCATTCGTCTGCTCGTAGAAGGAATTGAAGTCAAGAGACAGGTTTTCTGAGTCGAAGAAACGCGGGGCCTCGTAGCCGACAAGCAGAAGCTTCTCAAGATTGCCGAACCGGCTCTTCAGGGTCACCGTGTGATTTCGCCCGCGAAAGTTCGCGCGCGTGATATCGAATGAGACCCGGGGACTCGCGCCGGCCTTGCCCTGGGGATTTGAGATGCCTGCCGGCTGCCCGGTCTGAACTTCAACGCCTACGCCGTAATTGAAGGTGTAGCGCTTGGCCTCTGAGATCTGAAAATTCACGTTCTTGTGGGTGGCTTCCCCCTCAGGGTTCTGCACCGCCATATTGACTTCATTAAATATCCCCATGTCATAAAGGCGGCTCTGCGAATCGAGCATCTTCTGCTGGCTGAGCGGTTCGGCGGGGTGGATCTTCAACTCCCGCTCCACCACAAACGGCCTGGTGTAATGCAGGCCCGAGATCAGGACATTGTCCACGAAGATCTGCCGCCCTTCCTCAATGGTGTAGGCCACGTCAATTTTAGTGGGATCGCCGGGCTCGGGCTGGCTCTTGTATTCAAATTTAACGCCGGGAAATCCGCGGTTGAAATAGGCGTCCATCACCTCGGTTTGGTCGTTGATGACGATGGCGTCAGAGTAGGGCTGGCCCTCGGTGGCGGCGATCCTGGAGCGAATTTCCTCCGTTGAGAGCGCCGAGTTACCCTGAATGGTGAGCTTTCCCACCGTGGTCTGAGGGCCTTCTGCAATCGTGATGTCAACCCTCAACCGGCCATTTTTACCCTGGTAGTTGTCCTGCACGTCCGGCGTGACCTTCACCTGGAGAAAGCCGTTGGTCATATAAAGGTTCTGAATGGCCTGAACGTCTCGCGCCAGCAGCGACTGGCTGAACAGCCCGTACAGCAGCAGCCCCCCTGCCGGCTGCATCTGCATCCGTTCGCGAATTTCGTCGCGCGAGAAATAATGGTTTCCCTGGACGACCAGTTCAACGAATTTAAAGCGCACGCCGCGATTGACCGTGTAGACAACGTCCTGGCGCCGGCCGCCGGGCTCCTGCCGCCGGCTGAAACTGACCTGCGCGCCAAAATAGCCCTTGGTCTGGAAATAATCCCGGATATTTCTCGCCCCTTCATTGAGCAGGTCCTCGTCCACGGCGTTTTCTTCGTACACGGGAACCAGCTTCTTGATCACTCCTTTGCGTAACTTGGCGCCTTCGACTTTAACGTCCACCAGGGGGCCGCGGGTAATATCGAAGGTGTAATCCAGAGTATTGCTCTCAGGATGGTATTGGCGCTGGGTCAGCGTGACCTGGGCCTCAAGCCTTTCCTGTTTCTGATAGTGCTTGCGCAACCGCTGCAAAGCCCGGGTGAGGCGGCCCGCGGCAACACGATCTCCGGAGTGGATCCCCGCGATGTCGCGTATGTCTTCCGGAGGAAGCCCCGGCTCGCCGGTGATGTT
>DATIWA010000051.1:0-3879 GCA_035465515.1 Candidatus Limnocylindrales bacterium
GGGTCAAGCTCGATCGAGCCCAGGAATGGCACGCCGAACTGCGCCGCCGTCCTGGCCACGCCGCCTTTGGAGAAGATGTCGATTTCCTGATGGCAGTGCGGGCACACAAAATGGCTCATGTTCTCCACCAGGCCCAGCACGTCTACCCGGGCGGTACGGAACATCTCAATGGCTTTGCGGGCGTCTTGCAGAGAGACGTCCGACGGCGTGGAAACCACGACCGCGCCCGTGAGAGGAACTGTTTGAAAGAGCGAGATCACCACGTCGCCGGTGCCCGGAGGCAGATCAACAACCAGGTAATCCAGCTCGCCCCACTCCACCTGTTGCAGGAACTGGCGGATGATGGAGTGCAGCATGGGCCCGCGCCACACCAGCGGCTTGTCCCCGGGGTTCAGCAGCCCGACCGAAATCACTTTCACCCCGAAGTTCTGGAGGGGTTCAATGCGGTTTTCGCCCAGTACGCGCGGCTGCTGGTTGGCGCTCATCATCAGCGGCACGTTGGGGCCATAGACGTCGGCGTCCAGCAGCCCGGTGCGATAGCCCAGCTTGGCCAGCGCCACCGCCAGGTTCACCGCCACCGTGGTTTTTCCCACTCCGCCCTTGCCTGAGCCGACTGCAACAATGTTCTTGACGCCGGGCAGCGGGAATGGACCCTGCTGCGGCGCTCCGTGCGTGTGTCCGTGTGCCACTGTGAACCCTTTCAGGATGAGGTCAAAGTCTGATTATACGGGATGGGCGGAGGACCGGCACGACCTGCCAGGGCCGCGGGGCATGCTGTCCAATTTTGGCAATTCCGGCGATTGCGCAATCCCGGGTCATCCTGTGACCCGGTCTCGTCTCTCCGTTTCCTGCTTCCTCAAGTCCCGTCTCCTCCCGGCGTCTTCATACCGCCGCTTCTCTTCGTCGGTTTCCGGAATTACCTGCGGGACGGGATGATGCCTCCCATGCTGGTCCACGGCAACAAAGGTCAGGTAAGCCGAAGCCACATGCCGTGTGGTTCCGGCAATATAGTTCTCCACCCAGCACTTCACCCCCACTTCGACTGACGTGTTGAAAGCGCGATTGACGGAGGACTTGAGGATCAGCAGGTCGCCAATATGCACCGGCAGCAGGAAATCGATGTGGTCCATGGAAGCGGTAACCACGTGGCTGTGCGTATGCCGGTGGGCCGCCATGGCGCCGGCAATATCAATCAGGTGCATGAGCCGGCCGCCCAGCAGGTTTCCCAGCGGATTGGCATCGTTGGGCAGGACCACTTCCGCCATCTGCGACTGCGAGTCGCTCACCGGACGGGCAACAAGGGGACGACCATCATTGCGAATAGCTGACATAGGCTGAAGATGATTCTACAAGGCATGAAGGTTCTGAAAAAACGTCGTCTCCAGGGCAGGAACTACGTTCCGGGCGTTTCAGACCGAAAATCGGAAGGGGTGGGCGACGCCTTACCTGGGCCTTCTCTCCAGATAAGCCGCCAAGTAACACTCTGCCTGCCGCTGGACGCAAACGTCCTCAATCGACCAGGCCCACTGCCCGGTGCGCACATCGTAGGCCACTGTGCCCCAGTCAACCGGAGCGTGGTCGCGCTCATAGGCGTAATACAAGGCAATCCGCTGGCCCTCATCCTTTGCCACAGCAAAGCGGACGCAATCGGCGCGGCGCTCCTCCGGCATGTGCGCGCATTGGGCTGCATAGCCCAGATTGCAGAACTCGCGAAGTTCGTCCTCGCAGGGTTTGAACTCACAGCTTCCAGCCCGGCAGGTGCCGCAGAATCCGGCGCCCAATGGCAAGCGGCCGGGAAAATTCCAGCCGGCGCCAGAAGCTCGCTCAGTCGGAAAGAAGAAAGGGCAGGCCACGACAGCTCGATATTAGTGCCCTTCCCCGGGATTGTGTAGAATTTTTTTACGCTATGGCTGAAAAGAACCGCACAGAAATGCTGACCGAGTTCCTGGAACAGAACCCAGGCGACGCCTTTGCCCGCTACGGACTGGCCATGGAGTACGCAAAGTCCGGCGATACAGAGAAAGCCCTCGCCCAATTCAATCAACTCCTGCAGCTTCACCCCGACTACACCAATGCCTATTTCATGGCCGCGCAGACACTGGAGGGCGCCGGTCGGACTCCCGAGGCAAAGAAGATGCTGGAGACCGGAATTGAGGCTGCCAGGCGCACCGGCAACAAACATGCCTTGTCAGAAATGTCGGGAATGCTGGAGGAACTGGCCTAAGCACGCAGGCTGCAATTCCATTTGGCTTTGTGGCCTTGTGGTTGCCGGTTAGCTGCTCTTCTTTGCCGCCTCGGCCAGCACCTGCGAGGTAGGCTTCATGTTCCGGCGGATGGTCCGCTCCACCAGCCATGGCGCATTCTCGTACAGCTTGATGAACAACCAGTAATACCAGGGCGTCACCACCTGGCGTTTGCGCTTCAACAAGCCGCCCAGGGTGTCCCGCGCCACCACGTCGGGGCCAACGCCGTATTTCACTGACGACCCGACGCGCTCCTGGTGGCTGCCCTTCAGCATGTTCCGGGCAAAATCAGTTGCAATGTAACCGGGGCAGACCGTGACCACGTTGATGTTGTAGCGCTTCAGCTCCATGCGCGCCGCCTTGCCCAGCGCATTGAGAGCGTGCTTGGCGGCCCCATAGCCCGACATGTAAGGCACGCAGATGTGCCCTGCCACCGACGATACGTTCACAATGTCCCCGCCGCCCTGCTGCCGCATCACCGGGATCACCGCCTGAAGGCACTCCATCACTCCGAAATAGTTGGTGTCGAACATCTGGCGCAACTGGCCGATGTCCATCTTCTCGATGGAATCGTTCAGGCCGAAGCCGGCATTGTTCACCCAGACATCGATTCGCCCGAACTTCTTGAGCGCCGCCTGCACCAGCGCGTTCACCTGGTCTCTCCGGCTCACGTCGCAGGCAACGGCAATGGTGTTCTCTGCCGTGCCTCCGATCCTCTGCGCGGCCGCCTCGGTACGAGCCAGGTCGCGCGAGCACAGCACGACCTTGGCGCCTTCATTGAGGAAGAGTCTTGCTATGGATTCGCCGATCCCCATGGACGCGCCCGTCACCACCGCTACTTTGCCCTGAAGTTTCATGGATGAAGTTTGTAGTTTGTCGGGACAATTTAGTCAAGGTACGTCTCGCTGCCGGTGACACGGGCCCCAACTCGCCGGTTTGGGAGCGCAGCGGCAAAAATGACGCTGTAAACTGGAATCCGTGAGTTTGCTCGCCCTTTTCCCGCTCGAGGTGGTCCTGTTTCCCGGCGCTCCGTTGCCTCTGCATATTTTTGAGCCGCGCTACAAGGAGATGATCAACGAGTGCATTGCTGAGAAGAAGCCTTTCGGGATGGTCCGCGCCAAAGAAAACGCTGTGGCGGAGGTCGGGTGCACCGCTGTGATTCTTGACGTCAACAAGCAATATGAAGACGGCAGGCTAGACATCCGGACGCAGGGAAACCGCCGGTTTGCCATTATCGAACTGAACCATGACCGCCCCTTCCTTCAGGCGGAAGTCACATGGTTTGACGACGATGAGGAACCGGCTGTGGCTCCCGGCAAGGAGACCGAAACGGCCATTGAGCTTCACAAGCAGCTTTTTGAAATTCTCGGCCAGAGCGCGGAGATCGATCCAGAAGAGCAGCCGGTCTCGTTTCAACTCGCCAACGATCTCCCGGTGGACCTCGATTTCAAGCAGGCCCTGCTGGAGATGAAATCCGAGAGCGAGCGCATTGAAACCCTGATTGAGTATTACAAAGCCACCATTCCCAGAGTCGAAAAGAGCCTGCGCGCCCGGGAGAAGGCCAGCGGCAACGGTCACGTCCGCTAGAGCCCTGCCTCCGGCCTGGCCGGAATCGCTTGCTCCCGGGCGTATAATC
>DATIWA010000052.1:0-8837 GCA_035465515.1 Candidatus Limnocylindrales bacterium
GGCGAGCCTCTGGAGTGTCGCCGACGCGGCAACCGCACAACTCATGACCGGCTTTTACCGCGGCATGGAAAAAGGCGGCCTGTCTCCGGCGGCTGCATTGCGCGCGGCACAGATAGAGATGCTGCACCAACGACGCTGGGAATCACCGTACTTCTGGGCGGCATTTACCATCCAGGGTGAATGGAAGTAGGCAGCCGGCAATCAGTAATTGGCGGCTGGCGACCGGTGACGAGCCTGCGAGTTCAGCAGAAATGCCGTCAGGCGGCGTGGAGCGCAGCGACCCGGACAAACGCGAAAAGCCGCGAGGCCGGCTTGCGCGCCGAGCGGCATGTGTCAGGAGCAGAAGGCTGCATCGCAGAAAGAACGCCGTTAAGCGGCGTGGAGCGCAGCGACCCGGACAAACGCGAAAAGCCGCGAGGCCGGCTTGCGCGCCGAGCGGCATGTGCCAGGCGCAGAAGGTCGCATCGCAGAGGGAATGTTGTTAAGCGGTGTGGAGCGCAGCGACAAAAACAAAAGGAGCTGTTCATCACAGCTCCTCTGTCCCTTAACTCACAACTTTGCTAACTGATGTTCACCGGCTGCGTCAGGCGAAAACCGAGACGGCGTTCGGCGGCGAAACCCACTTCCTTCTTGCCCGTGGCATAAGCCGCGCCGGTCCCGCCGGCGGCGCCGATTATGGAGCCAATTGCCGCGCCCTTGCCTCCGCCGGCCAGCGCACCGATAAGCGCGCCACCGCCCGCACCCCCGCCGATGAAGGCCAGGTTGCGCTTTTTGAAGGTACCGCCACTCACAAACATGCTGCTGGTCTGTAGCGGCACGGCTTTGCCGTTGAGCGTGATGGAGGCAAGCGTAATGCGCAAATAACCGGCGTTGTGCAGGTGCCCGGACTCGCGCGCGGCAATCACCCTGCCAGTCACAGGGGTGCCCTGCGCAGCGATGGTCTGACTATCAACCACAAGAGGTTCGTCAAGCACCGCGGAAAAAGTCTGGCCCACCTGGGCCGTGGCGCTGGAAACAGGCTGTAAGAGCCGAACGTAAATGGTGGTGTTCGCCGGAACCACCAGCGGCTTGCTCTGGCTGAACGGCAGTTGCTGCGAGGAAGAGGTGTCAGCCGTGACTCCGCTGCATCCCGCGATTGTCGCAACAGCGAGCAACACGAAAAATGCGGCCGGATTACGATGGAAAACGCCTTTCATACCTGCTCCCGGTAGCGGGGGAAACACTACCAGAGCTGTTTAGTGCAATATTATTGCCAACGGAAGGCATGAATTTTCATTGACTTAAGGGGATTAAGCTGGCAACGACTGTGTACTTTTTACCAAACACCCTGGGTAGCGCGAAACTACTGATTTCCCGCCAAGCCGGCATTGGGCGTGCTGGTGGCGGAGGTTTCAGGCTGAATCACCACACCGTCAAAGGGCGTGGTGCCCAGCAGCCGGCCATGAATAGAGTGGACGTTCCGCAGCAGCCAGCCGGAGTTGATGGGCGACCAGGTGCGCCCGCTGTTGCTGCTCTCATAGACATTCATGGAAGCCGCGCCGGTGGCCAGAATGCGCTGGTCCTCATGATCAAACTGGATGTCAACCACATTGGAGAGGCGCAGCGATGTGATGCGTTTCCATGAATCACCGACGTCACTGCTGCGGAAAATTCCTTCGCGCGCGGCAAGCCATATATCTCCTGTGGAATCCACCGCGACCGAGTTGATGATGAAATCCGGCCGGAGAGGCCTGGGAGTGAGCCAGCTTTCACCGCCATTCACTGAGACCACGATGGCGTTTCGGCTGGCCGCCACAATCATCCGATCAGCGACCGCGATGCTGGCGAGGTATCTGATTCCGGGCAGATCCTGCCTGCGCCATGACTCGCCCGCATCCGTGCTGATGAACAGTCCGGCGGAGGTGGCGGCGTACCAGCTCCGCCCGGCAATCTCCAGATCGCTGATCCGTATGTTCAAGCTTTCCTCCGTCACCCGTGCCGGAGCAGCATTCTTTTTGCGCGGAGGCGGGGCGGGCCTCTCCTGCTTCAATGTTTCCACTGCCTGCCATTGGCGCGATCCCGCCGGCAGTCTGAAGATCCCGTTGCCGGTACCGGCCACCAGCGACCTGTCCGGAGCGAGGCGAAGCACGAAAACGTCACGGCCATCCAGTCCTTCGCTGATCTGGGACCAGGTCTGACCGGCGTCACGGCTGGTGAAGACGCCGCCAAACTCCTTGTCATTGAGGACACCGGCGTACAGCACGGAGGGATTTGCGGGATCAACCAGCAGCGCCGCCACCTGGCGATGGGTGAAACCGCGGTTGGAAGCCGTGAAGGTGAGGCCGCCATTATCGCTGGCCAGGACGCCGCTGCGGTCGGTCGCCAGCAGCACGCGCGAAGGCCGTCGCGGATCAATGAGCACGTCGTTCACGATAACGTTGCTTCCGGTCATGCGCTTCCAGCTGGCTCCGCTGTCGGTGGTCTTCCACAGGCCCTCCGTGGTGCCGGCGTAGACAGTCTTGTTGTCGGAAGGGTCCATGCGCAGCATGCGCGTGCGGCGCGCCGCGTAAGGTATGCCCTGGATCTTGCGGAAGAGTTCGCCGGCCGATTCGCTGCGGTAAATTCCGGAGCAGGCGCTGATGTAAAGATTGGCGGGATTGGACCGGTCAATGGCGATGGAAAATACGTCGGAATCGTCAATCACGCCTTTCTTGATGTTGTGCCAGCTGCGGCCGCCGTCTCCGGTCTTCCACGGCAGGTGCCAGGTGCCGGCATAAATGACGTCAGGATCGGCGGGATCGATCGCCAGCGACTCGATGTTTTTGATCTCCGCGTGGTTGGCGGGCGAGATGCGCTGCCATGAATCGCCGCCGTCAATGCTGCGGTAGATGCCGTCCAGAGCGCCGGCCACCAGCACCCTGGGATTGGAAGGAGCAATCGCGAGCGCGCGAATGGACTTGCCGTGCATCTCGGCCACTATGTCCCAGGTCCTGCCTCCGTCCCTGGTGCGGAAGATCTCGCCGTCGCTGTCCGGCGCCTGCGCGTTCCAGGCGGCGACATAGATGTTACGGGTATTGGAAGGATCAATCACAATGTGGTCGAGCACCATTTCGGCGGAGCTGCCGAGATGAGCGAAGCGCGACCAGCTTGCGCCGTTGTCGGTGGAGAGATAGATTCTTCCCGCGCTGGTGCCGAGAAAGATACGATCAGGGTTTTTGGGGTCCTGCGCCAGGCTGCGGACCGTGCCGCCATCAGGCCCCAGCGGCTGCCACTGCTGGGCAGGCGAAACGCGCGCGCCGGCAATGATCGCCAGCAGGGCAAACAGTCTTATGCATCGCGATAACCGTAGCATGGTCCTGAATGGAATACAGAGTGCCACGCCGATTTTGCCGCAACAAGTTACTGAAGGCCAAGTGGTTTTAACCTGAAGCAGTTAACTCTTCTGATGAGGACAAGGCTGCCCGCGCTGAGACGGCATGAGCATAAGAAAAACGCGGCCGCTGGGCCGCGTCCTCATATACCGGCTGAAAAAAAGAGCGCGGCTATTCGATGGTGCCGTCCGTGGTGACCAGGAGCACCACCTGAGTACCGCTGTCCAATTTCACGTTGGATTTTGTTGAAACAACCACCGGAGCGGCAGCGCCGGTGGAAGGAGACGGCCCCAGGGAGAGATTCTTCAAGCCAAAAACGCCATGGATGCCGGCCCCGCCGCTCATCGGCTGCACGTTTGACATTTGCGTCCTTAAATTTCTGCCGCCCATCAAGCCCGCGGGATTGTCGCCGGGGGTACCGCCCACGGTCGCCGTGGTGTACACCGCACCCTCGGACGCGGCAGCATTGCCGAGGCCAGGAGTGCGGAGCACGCCGGACGAGCGGCCGGGCCCGCCGCTTCCCGCCGCAGGACTCAGAACCTGGGGCGGCAACATCTGATCAGGCTCATCAACCCGCGAATGCCGTATCACCGGCGGCCCCAGCGCCTGCACCACGGCGCGGAAAGCAACTTCCTTGTGGTGTTTGAGAAGTATCTTGTCAAAGACCACGCCAATTCTGGATTCGGGGTCCGCTTTGCTGTATGCCTTGACCTCGGTTACATGCCCAACCAGCCTGGCATCCACGGTGGCCAGAATTTTTCCGTGCACCACCACCGCCTGCGCCAGCGATGCCTTCACTTTGTCGCCCGGCTTCAGCTTGTTCGCTTTCAACGTGTTTGAAAATTCAGCAAGGATCGTGCTTCCCTTCCCCAGCGCGACGGCCCGATGGTTTGCAGCCGGAGAAGGATGGAGCGCCGGCGGCGCGGGGTTGCCAGCATTCACAGCGGCGCCAGCCTCTGTCGCGACTTGCGCATTCTGCTGCGCGTCAGGCGTCTTGCTCTGGCAAGCGTTCAGGGCACCCATGGCGACAAGCGCGAAAAGAACGGCAAAAATCAAGCGGCTTTTCATCTTTAACCCCTTTTGAGAGTACCCGGAAGACGCTTGCAGATTTTGGGCAGCTATTGTGCACCATTTAAATCGGGTTGGCACCACATTATTTCGATGAAAAAAGAATGTGATGAAGAAAGAGGAAATCTGAAATCAAAGTCTGCAAGGCATGTTGCGGGCCAGTAACACAAAACAAAATGCGGCCAGGTGAAGCCCCAGCCGCATTAAGAGACAGTTTTTTACTTCACCGCGCCACTGATGTTCAGCAGCATCCGGGTGCCGCTTTCGAGTTTCACGGTGCGGGTTGCAGAGCTGACCACCGAACCCTGAGCGCCGCCGGCGGTGGCTGAAGCCAGCGAGAGTCCCCGCATGCCGATAACGCCCTGGCTGGCGCTGGTAAGAGTTCCCTGGGCGGTAAGCCCCGTGCCCGTGGCGCCGCTGGCGGTGCTGCCCAGGCCGGACGCGACACCACCTGTCACGCCGCCGGCAACATTGCCCGCGTTACCCGCAGCCGCGCCCAACGTGGATGTGGCTCCGCCGGTCACGCCACCCAGCATACCGCCGGCGCTCCCACCACCGCCGCCCATGGAGCCCATGGCAGGCATACCGGCGCTCTCGTCCGCCGAAGAAGAGAGCATGCCCTGCGCCGGCGGCGCCAGGGCCTGGATCACAGCGTGAATTGAAGCTTCTTCTCCACCTTTCGGCTGCACCTTGTCGAACACCACGCCCAGCCGGGATTCGGCCTGGGTTTTGGTGTGCGCCTGCGCTTCGGTCACGTGGCCGATCAGTCTTGACCCTTTGCGATAGACCACTTTTCCGTCCGACTTGAAGTCCTGGGTCAGCCTGGCGGTAACCTCGTCGCCCGGTTTGGCCTTCCTGGCGTCAACGGATTTAGTCAGCACGGCCTGAAGGCCGGCACCGCCATTCAAAGCAGCGGAACCTGCGTTGGTTGCGGCCGAACCAGAGCCCTGCGAAGCCGCGCCCGCCTTTGCTCCATGCTCATGCTTTGCCTTCTCATGGTGCGAGGCCTGCGCCGAACCGGAAGCATTGGCGCTTGCGCCGGCTGACGCCCCGCCAACCTGCGCGTTCTGAGTGCTGTTGACGCCGGCGCCGGCCTGCCCCGGCGTGACCGAAGCCCCGGCGGTGGCAGAGCCATTGGCCCCAGCCTGTGCCGCTGCCAACACGCTCAAAGCCAGCATAGCTACGAACGAAATGCAGCATTTCTTCATGTTTCTTCTCTCCGATTTTTTGGGTGTCTTCCCAAGTGGTAATCAAAAGCCCAGGAACTCTGAAAAACAGGAACTCTGAATTTACATCAGATGCAAATTCAGGCGGCTGCGTCCAGCGCCGGCAGAAGTATTCTTTGGTCCAGAGGCTTACGTAAGAGCGATTCCGATGGTTTGATTCGGAGTTCCGAGCGAAAGCTGCTGCCTGGGCAGTCAATGAACCGCTGTTCAGTTTCCCGCCACCGCGGCCTTGATCTTTACATGGGCCATCCGCTGGGATACGTTGAAAGCCCATGAAGGCCACAGACTGGGAATTTGCCAACCGGGCGCTGATCTTTGGATTCATCTTTGCCATCGCATTCCCGCTGTATGCCCTGGACCATCAGAATTCAGCCGCGGTCCTGGCCAAGTGGCTGGCCGCAGTGCTGGCGGTAAACGCAAACCATGTCGCTCGATTTATTTTCGCGGCGGCCGCCGTCGTGCTTTTTGTGGCTGCGCTTATTCGCACCTGGGCGGCAGCCTACCTTCATGCGGGAGTGGTTTACGCCGCAACGGTGAAGACCGATTCGCTGGTCGCCGATGGACCATACCGGCGAGTGCGCAACCCGCTCTACCTGGCCAATATCCTGATGGCCGCCGCGCTTGGCGCCATGATGAGCAGGGCAGGATACGTGGTTGTTCTGGCCGGGATGGGGCTGTTCTGCTACCGCCTGATCCTGCGGGAAGAGGCTGAGCTGGAGACGAGCCAGGGAGAGCGCTACGCCCGCTATCGAAGAGCGGTCCCGCGTCTGTGGCCTTCCGTATGGCCGCGCGTCCCGTCAGCCGGCGGGCAAGGTGACTGGGCGGAAGGATTCAAAGCAGAATTTTATTATTGGGGGTTTGCCGCGGCGCTTGCCGGCTTTGCCATCACCCTCAGCGTAAACATCTTTTTTGCGATGTTGAGCGTGAGCCTGGCGGTGCTCTGGATGTCTTCGGCGGCCGCGAAAAAACGGCCCAAAGCCAAATCCTCCGGCCATTAAGACCCGGGTACTCTGCCTGATCAATCCCGTGGCAGCGGCAAATATTTATCTGGACTTAACACAAAGCCGGAAACCCCATGGCATATTCATACGTACTATAGAGCGAGACCCAGGGGAGGCGGCGATTAGGAGGGACAGGGAGAAATCACAAAATTCATTAATTTTGTCGAAAATCTCGTTTGTCAAACGTCTATATATAGGTAATCGGCCAAAGGAGCAACCATGCTGAGGTTCATCATTCATCATCTGGGCGACGTTACGGTCTTTGAGTGCACAGGCCGCATCACTGTGGAAGCCGGTAATGCGCTTCGCAACGCCGTCCTCAACCAGCCTTACGTTCCGGCCGTGGTGCTTGATCTCAAGGAGATCAGCGACATTGACGCCGCCGGACTGGGAGCGCTGGCGACCCTGCGGACCTGGGCCCAGTCGAACGGCACCGAACTCAGGCTGATGAACCTGATGCCCCGGGTGGAAAGGGCGCTGGAACTCACCGGACTGAAGTCTGTGTTCAGGATCTGTTCCGCCCGGGACATGTTCGAACTTTTGTGCCGCGCCATGCGTCAAGATGCCTGCGCGACGGCGGGCGCCAGCAAGAGAGCGGCGGGATTCTAGGTCCTTCTTCCAG
The DNA here is from genome assembly GCA_035465515.1 of Candidatus Limnocylindrales bacterium. GTDB lineage: Bacteria > Acidobacteriota > Terriglobia > Terriglobales > Acidobacteriaceae > Angelobacter. The sequence continues at coordinate 7,268 of DATIWA010000052.1, forward strand.
AAATTTTCAAGCCGTTCCGGGCGCTCCGCAGCAAAAGCCAGCTTCCACCCCAAAAGAAATTTCACTCAGGAACACATCGCGCCTTCGGCTTCAGGGAAATTCAGGGTTTCGATGCGCGGGTCAACAAGGACTGCTACCGGGGGCAACCAGCTTTCCTAAGCCTTAAGGACGAGACCGAGGAAAATCGCCAGCAGGAGAACGAAGACCAAACAGTTCAGTACCAGGAAAATGTGCGCTCCACGGTCACTCGCCTTCAGTACTGGACGAATGATAATGGGACCCAACATATTTTTTTTGATTTCCTGGAAAAACTCAGCGCAACCGGATGCGCGGAAGAGCGCAAGCCGACATTGCACCAGCTAAATTAAGAGTCTCAAGCAGCGAAGTTTGATATAGGGCCCAAGCCAAATTATTCGCTGATATCTCATCAGCGGCCCAGAAAGTCGCCCGGGACTCCAGCTTGCAGAGAAGACCGCCGTTACGGCAGGCTTTCCGCCAATCGTATACGCCGAAGCCCCGGAGCGCAGTCAGCTACAAATTACAGCTTAAGGAGCGCAGCCAACATTGATTAGTGCGCGCAGGCACTCTGCGCTGATATATGCGCTTCCTTTTTTTTCAGGACAAGGTTTGCTTCTCCGGACCGGATTCGCCGATTGGCGGAAAGCAAGCCCAACTGAATCATTTGACCGAGTAACCGCGGGCATCCATGCAGGCTGAGAAGGCACGCCTAAAGGTGTCCATACGCTGCTGGGACTGGGCCTTTGCCTGCGCCTCCTGCTGCTGTTGCTTTTGTGCAGTCTGCTGTGCCGCCTGCTGTTGAGCGGCTTTATTCGCGCGGCGCTGTGCAATGCCGCCCCTTACGGTTCCTCCAACGGCCCCGGCGGCGGCACCCGTGCCTGCGTCACCGCCGGAGATCGCGCCAATGGCGGCTCCGCCGGCGGCCCCACGGGCCGCGCCTCTGGCGCGTCCTCCCTTTGCCTGCGGCGCGCTCTCCGCGGCGGCTTGCTGTTCCGCCTTCTTCTGCGCTTCCGTTTTTCCGGCGGCTTGCAGAGCCTGAGGATCGATTCCCGACTGCTGTTTCGCGGACGCGTAGCATCCATTCTCATCCTGGAGTTGTTTTTCGGCGCTCTGGTTCTGCCTGGGAAAGACAAACAGGCCAACGCTGCCGGCCGGAGATGATGCGGCCGCGCCTTGCTGCGCCGCGGGAACCGGGCTGGTCTGAGCTGCCAGGCAGGCAGAAAACAAGACAACAAAAGCTGATATCAGGCACTTCATGATGGGATTCTCCTCCTGGCCGGGTGGCGAGGTACTTGCCATGGACTCTCTGGCATTCATCATCGCCATGGAGCGCCGCGAGATCAGTGACGGGGATCACCCCCAGGTAAGGTTCTGCCTTCCCGCTTACTATAGAAAAGGAGGCGACGTTTATGTTTACCGCACAGCCAGTTGGATTTGTGAGCAGCCCGTATCAAGAGACAACCGAGGGCCCCCGAGGCCTGGGCGCACCACACCAGGCCGATGGCGTGTTGAAGATCCTGCCCGAGTTTGAACCGGGGCTGGCTGACATCGA
>DATIWA010000053.1:0-2402 GCA_035465515.1 Candidatus Limnocylindrales bacterium
AAATGCCCGGCTGCTCCGACCAGCAACCGCGCCTGGAACTCGCCATTAACGATCCATTGGCCGGCGGCGCGCTTGATGGTTGTGACCTGCACGCCTTCGCGAACTTCCGCTCCGCAGCGCCTCATCAGGTATTCGTCAAACTCCCGCCGGCGTATTCCGTAGCTGACCACGTCATCGTATTCCAGGAGCTGCTCTTTTTGGCCGAAGCATCCCACCCGGAACGCCGAGATGGGTTGCAGGGTCCTTCCGCGGGCATATTCCAGCGGGTCGATCGACAGGGAGTCGAGCACAAATGGGGTAATCCAGCCGCCGCAGATTTTGTCACGCGGGAAAACGGACCGGTCAAGCACCACAACGTCCAGACCTGCTTCGCGCAGTCCCCACGCGCAGGATGAACCCGCGGGCCCCGCGCCAACGATCAGGACATCGCAGGAACGCATGACTGCTCCTGACTGTCATCCGCTGTCTGGTACAAATGGGCGCGCGTCGCGGGCATGCTCTTGCACTTGCATCCCGCAAAAACCACCTGGAAGAGCTGAAGACTGCCGCAGCGGAAAGCCGCCGTTGACCCAGCCAGGTACAAACGCCACATCCGGGCAAAGCTTCGATCAAACATAGCGGCGACCTTGTCGAAATTCTCTTCAAACGCGCTCAGCCACCACTCCAAAGTTCGCGCATAGTGTGTGCGCAGGTTCTCCACGTCCAAAACGCTGAAGTCATGCGGTTCCAACATGGCGGTCACCTCACGCAACGTAGGAGGATAGGCGCCCGGGAAGATGCGGCGGCGGATCCAGGTATTCAGTTTTCGCGGACGGTTCCTGCCGATGAAGTGCAGCAAGGCCCGGCCATGGTCCCCGATTGTGCGCCCGATCACCCGCGCCAATTCGGCGTGGTTCTTCATCCCGACGTGCTCCAGCATGCCTATGGACGCAAACGCATCGTAACGCCCGTGGATGTTGCGGTAATCGTCCTCAATGAATTCCACTTCAGACGACAGGCCTTCGCGCCGGGCACGCTCACGGGCAAAAGCGATCTGCTCCGAGGAGATGTTGAAGGCCCTTACCTTCACGCCGTAATGCGCGGCCATGTGCAGCGCCAACGCTCCCCAGCCACATCCCGCTTCTACCACGGACTCGCCGGGCTTGAGCCATAGCTTGCGGCAGACCAGGTCCAGCTTGGCGTTCTGCGCCTGCGCCAGGCTGGAATCTTCCTTCGGAAAATACGCGCAGGTGTAGATCATTTGCGGATCCAGCCAGAGGCGGTAGAAGTCGTTGGAAATATCGTAGTGGTGGCGGATGTTGCGGCGTGAGCTGCGCAGCGAATTTCCCTGCAGCCACGCCGTCCATTGCGACGATAAACGCCCCACCCCGGACTCGGGGATCCGGTAAATGGTCTCAATCAGCCGGACAAGGTCGCCCGCGATTTCAACGGCGCCACTGCTGTATAGATCGCCGAAGTTTACGTGAGGGTTCCGCAACAACGCCAGCAGGGTCTTCCGGTCTTTGATCCAGATTGTGGGCGTCGGGGACGGCTGCGCCGTCACACTCGCGGGAGGCTCTCCCCAGGCCAACTGGACTGGAGTTGAACCAACCAACCTTTGAATTTGTGACATCAGGACCCGGTCAAGCCACGCATCAGGCATATTCGCCTCCGTACCACGCATAGGCCGTTGGGGTGCCGCGGCCGCTCAACCCTGGCGGGCCGCAACTCAGAAATTATCACGCAGAACGCAAAACCACTCAACAAGTCAGATGCAATTAGTGCTCGATCCGCTTCTTAGGACTTTCAAAGACCGGCTGTTTTTTGGCCTTCTGCGCTTTGGCAACAGCCGGCGTGGCGACCGTGGGACAATGAAGGGGTGAACATGTTTCAAGGACGGCCCCCGGAACAGGCGGGAATTCGGCCATGGGCGGAAATGGTCAGTGCCGCGCACCGGCGGATCCGAGCTTGGGTGATTCAGACTCCCGCGGAAGATGCATCGGACGCCTTTGCGGAAGCCGGCGCCCGCGTGTTCTTCAAAATGGAGAATCTGCAGCGCACCGGCTCGTTCAAACTGCGGGGCGCCACCAACAGGATCCTTGCCCTGACCCCCACCCAGCAGCGGCGCGGAATCATTGCCGCGTCCAACGGAAACCATGGCCTGGGAGTGGCCGCCGCCGCGCTGCGTGCGGGTATTGCGGCCGAAGTTTACGTCTCCGATCAGGTTGCGCCCAGCAAGGCGGAACGAATCGAGAAGATGGGGGCCAGAATCCGGCGGGCGGGAACAAACCCGCTGGATGCCGAACTCGCCGCGCGCGCCGCGGCTGAGAAGACCGGCAGGGTGTTCATCTCGCCCTACAACGATTTGGAAGTTATCGCCGGCCAGGGCACCATCGCGGTGGAGCTGCTTGAACAGCTTCCAC
>DATIWA010000054.1:0-5249 GCA_035465515.1 Candidatus Limnocylindrales bacterium
CATTGCAGTCCACAATTTTTCCGTCCGGCGTGGAGGCAAACACGCCTTCATGCATGTGGTTGAACAAAGAACTGTAGCGCTCGTCCGCGGCGCGCGCCTCGGTGACGTCTTTGATGACGTGGACCGTGCCTCCGCCGGTGATCCCTTCCCCCGTATAGGCTGAAGTCGAAACGACGGAATAGCCGCCGAAGCACGGATCGTTCTCTCCGGAGTGATCGGCATGCGAGCAGTAAGGGCAGCCCGTCCAGTTCACGCCTGAACCCGGCAGCACGGCTTCACACGGCCGGTCCAGCACGTCTTCGCGTGAAACATTCAGCCGCCGGATCAGGGCACGGTTGGCGCGAATAATTCGGTAATCGGCGTCATGCACCAGGATCACATCGGGCAGCGAGTCAAAGGTGCTCGCCCACTCGTTTCTCGACGTGACCACCTGCTCGGCCAGTTTGCGGTTCTCCGCCGCCAGCCCCATCTGCCGCGCTGCCGCCTTGAGAAATGTCTTTTCGTTCTCCGTATACGCCCTGAACCCGGACATTCCCAGCACCAGCATGCCGATTTGTGAATTCTTCCCCTCCACCGGCACCAGAACTACGTGGTGAACACCCTCCGCTTTCAAAAGGCTGCTTAACTCAGGCGTGGCTTCACCTGACCGCATCACGTAAACTTCGCTTTCCCGCATGGCGAGTCCGCTCACGCTGCGGCCGGTATCAATGGTTCGGGCCTTCGCAAAAAATTCCTCGGAGAGGCCGCGATGCGCGGCGATGACCAGTTTCTCCCCTTCCAGCACCCTGAACCATGCCGCTTTCGCCCGCGTGGTCTGGGTGAGTTCCTGCAGCACCGTGGTAACCGTAGGCTCGAAATCGCGTGATTGGGCGATCTGGTTGGTAATCGTATTGAGAACATCCAGACGCCGGATCTGCTCCCTGGAATCGTCCAGCACGATTGTCATCATGCTGATCCCGAGCAGCAGTTCCACCAGAAAATCGTGCCAGATGTCCGGCGGCGGGCTCTTGCCCAGGTGCAGATGAGGTAATACCAGCATGACGGCCAGCAGCCACCGGCCCGGATTGGGCCGTCCCCAGGCGAAGCGCAGCAGGTGAACCGCCGCAACCAGGAGGACCAGCCGCCAGCAGATCTCCACCGCCAGGTTTAGCGCCGGCGCCGGGGCGGCTTGTGCACCGCTGATCAGTGCCATGATAAAAGCGGCGGAGATGAGCGCCACGGAGGGCCAGATCAGCCTCTTTTGCTCCGTGTATTGGAACAAGGCCACGGCAAACAGCCCCATGGCGATAACGAAGGAACCGTATGCGGCCTCCGCCCATAGGCTGGAATAATGGCCGTAGAGATTAAGGGCGAAAAATAACCGCGAGAGGGTGAAAACCGTCCAGCCGGCGATCCAAGCCTTGAGATATTTCTCCCGGAAGCTCCGGAACAAAAGGATCGCTCCGGCGAGCAGAATCAACAGTGTTGAGCCTTCTGCCAGGAAGGCGGATTGCAGCGCCAAGTCCATGCTCACCGGTGCATTCAGGGTTGAAATTGAACGGGTTTACTTATATATCATAAATTACCTTCGGTACCGGATATTTGTGCATTTGGTCATTGTATTTCCGGTTACCGTGGGGTAGATTACAATCCCTCTCAAGCTTTTTAAACTTGCCCGATGCCTATTGAGCGAATCCTGGTTGTCGATGACGAGGAGCCCATCCGGGAGATCATCTCCTCTATGCTCAGCGCCGCCGGTTACAAGACCCGGCAGGCCTGTTCCGGCATGGAGGCGCTCTCTGTCCTGAACACGAGTGGGGAATTTGAACTGATGCTCTCTGACCTGATGATGGCGGAGATGGACGGCATCGCCCTTCTGGAACGGTCCAAGGAAAAATATCCCGACATGCCGGTGATTATGGTCACCGCGGTCCATGACATTTCCGTCGCTCTGGCAGCCATCCGCAATGGAGCTTACGACTACCTGCTTAAGCCGTTTGAGCGGGAGCAACTCCTTGCCATGGTGCGGCGCGCCCTGGAACATCGTCGCCTTAAGCTGGAGAATCGGGCCTATCAGACAAACCTGGAGTCGCTGGTCGCCGCCCGCACCGAGCAATTGCGCCAGGCCATGACTGACCTGGAACGCTCGTATGACATCACTCTGGAAGCCCTGGGCGACGCCCTTGATCTTAAAGACGCCGAGACTGAGGGCCATTCCAAGCGCGTTACCGCTTTTACCATTGCCATTGCCCGCGCCCTGGGACTTTCCGGAGACAAGATTCGGGTGATTGCCCGCGGCGCCTTTCTCCATGACATTGGAAAAATGGCCATTCCGGACGCCATCCTCCGCAAGCCCGGGGCCCTGACTCCGGAAGAAACAGAAATTATGCGCGAGCACTGCTTTCGCGGCTACCAGATGCTCAAGAAGATTCCTTTCCTCTCCGAAGCCGCCGAAATCGTGTACGCGCACCAGGAAAAGTTTGACGGCACCGGCTATCCTCGCGGCCTGCGGGGAGAAGAAATTCCGGTGGGAGCAAGGATCTTCTCTGTCGCCGACACCCTGGACGCCATTACCTCTGACCGCCCCTATCGCGCCGCCCAGTCCATTGCCGTGGCCCGCGAAGAAGTGGAGCGTTTCTCAGGCACCCAGTTTGATCCTGAAGTCGTGCAGACGTTCCTTGAAATGCCGGACACCATTTGGGACGACCTGCGCAAAGAGATCAATTCCCAGATTTATAAATTCACCTATCCCATCAAAGGCCTGCCCATCATGGCGGGCGCCAAAGTCACCTAGCAGCCCGGCCCCCTGGGTTCTGGCATGGCCGAAAGCTGCAATTTCTTCCGCATGGCACTAGAATTCTCGTGATTCGGTATTTCACTGAAATTGGCCCCTGCCGGAAAGGTGAGTATGGCGGTTCTGAACGATTCTGAGATCAAGCAGGCATTGCAGAAGCTGCCCGGATGGCGGCAAAACGGGAAGGCAATTCAGAGGGTCTTTGAATTTGCGGACTTTAAGGCAGCCATGCAGTTCGTGAACAGGATTGCCGACGCCGCGGAGCAGGCAAATCATCATCCGGACATCGATATCCGCTACAACAAAGTGACCATGGCGCTGGTGTCGCACGATTCCGGCGGTGTCACGGACCGGGACGTCCGCATGGCGGAGCGCATTAACCAGGTCGCCGGCTGATCAGGCCTGGGAGTCTTCCAGTGTCTGCGCCAGATTGTCCAGGGTGCGCTGGATCGTGGTGAGTTGGTCGTCCACGAATTTATTGAACTCGCCCAGAGGGTCCCCATGCTCCATGAGCCGGTCAAAAAGACCACGCATCTGCTCACGGCCACGTTCGCTGGCACAAACAAGTCCCAGACCGCTCAACCCCAACACCGCCACAGGTATTAACCAGTTTTTCATATCCTACCCGACCCTACAGGTCCTCTCCTGATGGTTCAGATGCGTCCAGCTTGCTGGAAAATAGCACTATTGTACAGTTACTTTGGTAATGTCCATCCGGACGCAACACTTTATGGCCTTCCGGGTTTACAGCTAACGACTGCGGGCAAGCAGCTTTTCTGGCCCAGGGCTGCATCTCAGGTCGCAAGAATTAGAAAAATCTGACCTATCCAGAGGTGAATGCCATGTCATTGAAGTGGTCCGCCTTCTTTCTTGCCTTGCTGCTGGCGCTCAGCGCAGGCGCGACTGCCCAGGAAAATACGGGCTCGAATTCGCAGGACACTCCTGTGCTGAAAACGCGTCCTGCGGCCTCCACGCCCCAGCCGGCACAGCCGGGCGGAACTTACAGCCAGAACACGGTTTACGGGGCGCCCCCCAATGCCATCCCGGAAGGCAAGCGCTTCATTATTAAGCTCAAAGATACTCTGGACACCAAAAAGCTCAGTGAAGGCAAGCATTTCAAGGCCGAGCTGCGCGAAGACCTGGTCACCCCGGACGGGCAGATGATCCCGCGCGGGCGGCCCATCAAGGGTCACGTGGCCCGATTCGAGCACGGTTACACCGGCGCGCGCCTGATGCTTGCGCTGGATGAGATTGAGACCCGCAAGGGCTGGGCGCCGCTGATCGGCACGGTAACCGGTGTTCCCGGCGACTCCTCCATCAAAGCCACCGAAGAGGAAGGCGAGCTTTCCAAGAAGGGTCCGGATAAGAAGCGCATCATCACCAATGCGGCAATCGGCGCAGGCATAGGCGCGGTCAGCGGCGCGGTCCTGGGGGGCGGCAAGGGCGCAGCCATCGGCGCCGCCGTGGGCGGCGGACTGGGGACCGGCTCCGGTCTGTTGATCAAGGGTTCAGATCTCAGGCTGGAGAAAGGCACCCAGCTTGAAGTGCGGCTGGACCGCGATCTGACCATTCCTCGATAACGCAGGGAAATGCAAAATCCGGCAAAAGGGGGAGCTGAGGCTCCCTCTTTTCTCGCGTCCCGCCACGCTGCGCTTCGTCAGCTTTGATTTGCCCTTTGTGGCTTTCCCGGCTACACTCACCTGTTTTCTTAAATCACGTCTAAGCCAGCGTGGAGTTTATAAACGAATGCTTCGTCGCGCCCTGCCCGTGTGTTTCTCTGCCGTTCTTCTGTTTGCGTTCTCACTTGCAGCCCAGCAGCGTAACCGCCCCGGCCGTCCTTCCGGCGCAGCTTCCCCGGCTGCTTCGCCTGCACCCGAGCAGACCGGTAAGCCCGCTCCCTCCTCCGAACAGAAAAAAGAGCCGCCGGAGCAGCCGCCCGTGGTCACCCATCATGAAATCCACGTTGGCGGGAAAACGCTGCGTTATACCGCCACGGCCGGGATGATGCCGCTGAAGAACGCTGATACCGGTGAAACCGAAGCGCACGTCTTCTACATCGCCTACACGCTTGACGGACAATCGCCTGAGCGGCGCCCTTTGACGTTCTCCTTCAACGGCGGCCCGGGGTCCGCTTCGGTATGGCTGCACCTGGGGGCCATCGGCCCCAAGCGCGTCCGCATGCAGCCCGACGGCATGATGCCCGCCCCTCCCTACCAACTGGTGGACAACGAGTACACGTGGCTCGACCAGACGGACCTGGTGTTCATTGATCCGGTCGGCACCGGCTACAGCCGCGCCGTCAAGCGTGACCAGACAAAGAAATTCCTGGGCTTGCGCGGTGACATCGCATCGGTAGGCGAGTTTATCCGTTTGTATCTCGGACGCTATGAGCGCTGGTCATCGCCGCTGTTCATGGTCGGCGAAAGTTACGGCACCACCCGCGCCGCCGGGCTCTCCGGATACCTGGTGGAACACG
>DATIWA010000055.1:0-6108 GCA_035465515.1 Candidatus Limnocylindrales bacterium
GGGGTTTGCGAGAACTGCCGCCGGATGGGCGAAGCGGCCGACCTGGAAGCGCGATTTGCCGAGGCGGTGGAGGCGCGGGAAGGGCTGCGCGAGACCGACAAGCGGGAGACGCGGATCCTGGTGCAGACGCATCCCGACCTGCTGGTGATACCGCCCGACCCGCCGCAAATGATGATCAAGGTGGACCAGGTTCGCCGGTTGAACGAGGTCATCCGCTACAAGCCGGCGGAGGCGCGGCGCAGGGTGTTCATCTTCAGCGACTCGGCCTTTATGAAAGAGGCCGCCAACGCGCTGCTGAAAGTACTGGAGGAGCCGCCGGACTTCGCCACGATTTTTCTGCTGGCGCGGAACCCGCGGGAGCTGCTGCCCACGATAAGGTCGCGTTGCGTGACGTTTACGCTGGGCGCTCTGCCGGTGGAGGACATTGAGCAGTACCTCGGAAAACAGCGTCCGGAGTGGAATGCGAAGCAGAGGCAACTTGCGGCGCGCCTGAGCGCGGGGGCCATTGGACGGGCGAAATCGCTGAACATGCAGGAATATGTGGCATCGCGCAAGGACGCTCTGGCGCTGCTGGCGACGGCAATCCGCGGGGGCGAGCATTCTGACCTTTTCCGCGCCACCGAGACATACCGCGGCGGCGGCGAAGGCAAAGAAAAAACCGACCAGTTGCTGGCGGCAATCTATACGGTGCTGGAAGACCTGATGGCGCTGGTTTCGGGAACTCCGGAACTGGTGCGCAATACGGACATTGCAGGAGAGCTGAAGTCTTTAAGCGGCGGCATTGATTTTCAGTGGATCAGCCGGGCCGCGCAGCAGCTGGGCCAGGTGCAGAGCGGGATGCGCCGCAACGTTTTACGGCCGCTGTCTCTGGATGCGTTTGCGCTGGCGCTGGAGCGGTGAGGCGAGCCATGCCGCAGCTTGTCGCATTACGAGAGGACGGGTCTGGGAAGTACAGTGACCTTCCAGTCCATTGAAACCGCCGTTGGTGCTGTGATACGGTTACTAACAACACCCGCACTGTATTCCCGAAATACTTTAAAAGGGATCAGCTCGGCTTTCCGGTTGAGCGAATTATGCGTGAGCCGGAATGGTTTTCCCGTAGCTGCGGGAGACGGGAGCGAACTGCATGAAAGATTCAATGGATGCAACCGCCGCACGCCAGGCTCCGGAACAAACGGAGGAAGAATTTGTCAGCCGGAAACTCATCCGGCCGTCGTTGAGTACGCCACCGCCGCGGACTGAACCGGTTTCTGAACGTCGCGACCGGCTGGAACGGACGGACCGCATGCCTTCCAATGGGCCGCGCCGAAATGGTCCCGGGGAACAGACCCACGCTGAAAACTATTACTACCAGAAGCAGATTCAGAGCAAGACTCCGGTGGTGGTGGTAATGAAGGACGGCGAACAGGTGCAGGGTCTGATCGAGTGGTATGACCGGCACTGCATCAAGGTGAGCCGAAGCGGCGGGGGCAACCTGCTGATCTACAAGCCGTCCATACGCTACATCTACAAAGCGGGCGAAGCCCAGCAGTCATAGGCCGCGCATCCGGACGGGCTGAAGACTTCAGTCCGCGACGAACCGCGTAGATTCCTGGCTTGACCGGCAACGCTTTCCGGGGTCGTGCAGAGAAACACCCGGGCCTCCACGTTGTGCGCCCTCTTCTGTAACTATGCTCAGAGTTTTGGCAGCACAATTCCCGTCTGCCGCTGATATTTGCCGCTCTTGTCCTTGTAGCTGACCTCGCAGGGCTCATCGCCCTGGAAGAACAGAATCTGGCAAAGTCCCTCATTGGAGTAAATCTTGGCGGGAAGCGGAGTGGTGTTGGAAATCTCCAGGGTCACAAAGCCTTCCCACTCGGGCTCAAACGGCGTCACGTTAACGATGATGCCACAGCGGGCGTAAGTGGATTTGCCCACGCAGATGGTGAGCACGTCGCGGGGAATCTTGAAGTATTCCACGGACCGCGCAAGCGCGAAGGAATTCGGAGGAACCAGGATGGAAGGCGCCTGGATGTCAATGAACGAGTTGCGATCGAAGTTTTTGGGGTCCACAATGGCTGAGTTGACGTTGGTAAAGACCTTGAACTCGTCGGCCACGCGCAGGTCGTATCCAAAAGAGGAGAGGCCGTAAGAGATTACGCCTTCGCGGACCTGGCGGTCATTGAAGGGATTGATCATGTCATGTTCCAGGGCCATCTTGCGGATCCAGCGGTCACTTTTAATCGCCATTTTGAAAGGGGTCCTCGGGTGGTAATGCGTTTTTTGGATGTTGAACGAAGAGCCATATTAATAGGCCCATTGCTCCATTGACAACATGCGTAAAAGTCCAATACTATCTGCGAGTTACGCCCCGCTTGGAAATTGAGGAGAGCTAACCCCAGTGATTAAGCTCGATATCATCAACGAAGTGGTCAACAAGACCGGTATTACCAAGACCAAAGCTGAGCTGGCCGTGGAAACCGTCTTTGAAAGTATGAAAAAAGCCCTTTCCCAGGGCGAACGCATTGAACTGCGTGGATTCGGCGTTTTCAACGTGCGCCCGCGCAAGACGGGGATCGGACGCAACCCCCGTACCGGAGCAGAGGTAAACATTCCTCCGGGCAAGGCAGTGCGATTCAAACCCGGGAAGGAGTTGCAGTCGATCGACTAAAAGCAGTCACGCGGGCTCTCAGTTTTCGCATGCCGGAAAAGCTTCCTCGTTCGCTTGAATACCAGGTCTTCGATCCTGAACGCCAGGAAATCAGGGTGGTCGTAATCGAGCCGCCCAAACACCGTTATTGGCTGCACGCGCTGCTGTTTATTGCCACCATTTTCACGACGCTGTGCATCGGCGCTCGGCTGCAATACAACTTTGACAATAATCTGCCCGCCTTCTCCAGCGCCGTTTCAAATGACCTGGACTACTGGCCGTGGCAGTGGGCGTTGCAGGACTGGCACCGGCTGCTGCTGGGAATTCCCTTCTCGGCTTCGCTGCTGGCCATTCTTACTGCGCATGAGCTGGGACATTTCATCCTTTGCGTGCGCCGGCGCGTCTATGCCACGCTGCCGTTTTTCATCCCTGCGCCGACCCTTATCGGGACGCTGGGCGCGTTCATCCGCATCAAGGCCCCCATTCGCACCCGGGCTGACCTGTTCGACATCGGCATCGCCGGACCGATTGCCGGGTTCCTGGTGGCTGTGCCCGTGTTATTTTTAGGGCTGCTTGCGTCCAAACCGCTGACTCCCAGTGCAGCGCACGGCGACATTCATTTCGGCCTGCCGCTGATTTTCTCTGGGGCCCACTGGATTCTGTCAGGCTTCGGCCACGGCTGGATGGGAAACTTCCCTCTCGCCGCGATTTACCTTTCTCCCATGGCCGTTGCCGCCTGGGTGGGAATGTTCGCCACCGCCCTGAATCTGCTGCCCGGCGGTCAACTCGACGGCGGCCACATCATCTTTGCCCTCAAGCCGAGTCTGCATCGGCCGGTCTCGCTGCTCAGCATCGCGATCCTGCTGCCGCTGAGCTGGTACTTCTGGGCAGGATGGCTGCTCTGGGCCGTGGTCCTGCGCATGACCGGTGAACGCCATCCGGATGTCCCTCTTCATCCCGGCCTGGACAGAAAACGCAAACTGCTCGGGGCCTTTGCGCTGCTCATGCTGATCTTGAGCCTCGCCCCGATCCCCTTTCGCGACCAGGCTCCGGACAACACGCTGCGCGACCAGGGTCTGAAAAATATTCTCAGCGACTACCGCCACGAGCGCATGCAGCAGCAATCAAAGTAATGACAGCGCATCCACGTCCACAATGACGTTCGTCCTGGGAATTTTCTGCTCGTCGGCGAAGCCCAGCATTCTGCGCAGCGCCTGATTGAGCTTTTCCCGGCTTGCCGCCTTCACAATGAAGTGGTAGCGATAGTCGCGCTTGAGCCGCATGATCGGCGCAACGGAAGGCCCCAGCACGCGCAGCCCCTCATTGCGCGTACTCTCAAACCAGCGGCCGATCTGGCCAGTCCACTTCAACGTCTGCTCCAGCTTGTCACTGCGCACCAGAACGTTGGCCAGCGCACTGAACGGCGGATAATGCATCCAGCGGCGGAAGCGCACTTCCTTGTCGTAGAAGCCGGCGTAATCGTGTTGCCGGGCAAACTGGATCGCGTAATGATCGGGATGGAAGGTCTGGAGCACAACTTTTCCCGGGCTCTCTCCGCGTCCGGCGCGTCCCGCAACCTGCGTCAGCAGCTGAAATGTTCGCTCCGCGGCGCGGAAGTCCGGAAAGCCCAGCGCATAATCCGCTCCCACCACGCCCACCATGGTCACGCCATGCACGTCATGCCCTTTGGCAATCATCTGCGTGCCCACCAGAAGGTTGATCTCGCCCGCGTGAAACTGGTTGAGCACGCGCTCAAAATCATGGCGCGTGCGCACCGTATCGCGGTCCAACCGGCCAATCCGCGCCTGCGGAAAGGCCTCATGCAGCCGCTCTTCCACCTTCTCAGATCCGGCGCCAAGAAAATAGATGTACTCGCTCGAGCATGAAGGACAGACCTTCGGCACAGCCTGCTTGTATCCGCAGTAATGGCACTCCATGCGGTAGCCCGACTTGTGGAACGTGAGCGCGATGGTGCAGTTCTTGCATTGCAGCGTCTCGCCGCAGGAACGGCAGAGCACCACCGACGAGTATCCCCGGCGATTGAGCAGGATCATGGCCTGTTCGCCGCGCGCCAGCCGCCCGGTCACTTCCTCAACCAATTGCTGCGAGAACAGGCGGTCTTCTCCGCTCTGCTGGAAGTCGAATTTCATGTCCACCACTTCCACCTCCGGCAGAGGTCTCCTTTCCACGCGCTCCGTAAGCTCGATCAGCTTGTATTTCTTCCTCTCTGCGTTGTGGTAGGACTCAATCGACGGCGTTGCCGAAGCCAGCACCACCGCGGCTTCGCTCAGCTTGCCGCGCATCACCGCCACGTCGCGCCCGTGATAGCGCGGTGTCTCCTCCTGCTTGTATGACTGGTCATGCTCTTCATCCACCACAATCAAAGCCAGGTCAACCACCGGCGCAAACACCGCGGAGCGCGTGCCCACCACAATCCGGGCTTCGCCGCGGCGAATGCGGTGCCACTGTTCGGCGCGTTCATCGCCGGAAAGCGCGGAATGCAGGATCGCCACTTCCTCGCCGAACACCTGGTGCAGGTTCGCCGCCGCTGCCGGCGTCAGCCCGATCTCCGGCACCAGCAGGATCGCCGACCGGCCTGACTCCAGCACTGACTGCATCGCTGCCAGATACACCGCGGTCTTTCCTGAACCGGTAACTCCATGCAGCAGCGAAACGGAAAACTTTCGCTCCGCCACAGACTGCTGGATCAAGCCCAGCGCGGCCTTCTGCTGCGGATTGAAAATGAAATCCAGGTGCGAAGGCCCGCGCCTCTTCAGCCCGGCAACATTGAATTCCGCCGCTTCTTCCACGAGCTCGACAATACCGCGCTTCACCAGCGTTTGCAGCGTCGAGCGCGGCACATCAAGCTCGCGTATCTTCTCCACCGCCGCCCGGCCGCCGTTCTGCTTCAACAAGGTAATAATCTTCTGCTGGTTGTCATTCAGCTTCCCGCTGGCTTCCTTCAGCACGGCAATCTGCACAGTTCGGCGCGCATCGCGCGTCCCGGAGACATCTTCACGCGCAATCCACTTTTTGCGGACCATGTTTTCCAGCGTCTTGCGGTCCGCTCCCGTCGCCGAGCGGAGCGTGGATTCCAGCGCATCATCCGACATTGCCAGGTAGTTGAGCACTTCATACTCCAGCATCTGCGCATCAATCTCCTGGCGTCCGCGGCGCGATGAACCCAGGGTCGCCGACGCGTGCAGCGCCTCATGCCCGGTTTCTGTAATGCGATAGACCTTTGCCTTTTTGATTTCCGCGGCCAGCGGCAGCATGGTGCGCACCACCTCGCCAATCGGCGCCAGGTAGTAGTGGCTGATCCACTGCGCCAGCTTCATCAACGCAGCATCCAGCACCGGCTCCGCGTCCAGCACCTGCAACACGGTCTTGGCCTGCATGGAGGGTTCGCGGTCATGCAGCGCCGTCACCACGCCGGAAAGCCTCTCCGCGCGAAACGGCACCAGCACCCGCCCGCCTAC
>DATIWA010000056.1:0-1821 GCA_035465515.1 Candidatus Limnocylindrales bacterium
GTGTTCAGGCCCGCAGCTTCTCGGAAAATTTCTGCTGGAATTTCTTCACCTTAGGCGAAATGACGAACTGGCAATACGGCTGCGAGGTGTTGTTGGTGTAATACTCCTGGTGGTAATCCTCGGCGACAAAAAATGTTTTTGCCGGCTCAATCGTCGTGACCACGGGAGCCGGCCACGCATGCGCCCCATTCAGCGCGGAAATCGCCTTCTCCGCCTCCATGCGCTGCCGTTCGGAGGTATAGAAGATCACGGACCGGTATTGCGTGCCCACGTCGTTCCCCTGGCGGTCCAAGGTCGTGGGATCGTGAATTTCGAAAAAAATCTCCAGCAGGTCAGGGAAGGAAATCTGGCTGGGATCGAACGTGATGCGTACTACCTCTGCGTGCCCGGTATCGCCTTCACACACCTGGCGATACGTGGGGTTATCAACCTTGCCCCCCATGTACCCTGATTCCACCGCTTGCACGCCTTTCAGGCGGTCAAATACCGCTTCCAGACACCAGAAACAGCCGCCACCCAATACTGCGATCTCTGAATTTGCCATAGACTTTAGATGCGCCACTCAAAGATAAGTTCCGAGGCAGGTTTTGTCCACGGCCCGGGGACGCGGTCAGGTTCGGCAACTCGCGAAACCAAAGAAGCTTCTAAATGGCCAATGAGAACACATCTTAAGCGCCCGGGCTCCCGCATGCGACGGCTGCCGGCCTTTATCTTTGCCCTCTTATGTTTCGCCATGGCTGCGGTCCTGCGCGGCGGCGCCCAGGTAACCATCGCCCAGATCAGTGATACCCATCTCGGCGAGAGGCATTCTCCCCATGCCGCCGACAATCTCCGCCGCGCCGTGGACATGGTCAACGCCCGCCATCCTGATGCCGTTGTGCTCAGCGGCGACATCGGCGAGAACCCCGCCGAGTGGGAGCACGCCAAGTCCATTCTCAAGGGACTGAAGGCCCCTCTCTACTACGCTCCCGGAAATCATGACGTTCATTCCCATGACGTGGACCGCTACCGGGCCGCGTTCGGCAAGGACTATTACCGTTTCCAGGTCAAAGGCATAACCTTCCTGGTCATCGACTCTCAGCTGATTGGCAATTTTGACAATTTTGACGCGCACACTCCTCCTCCGCTTTCGCCGGAGTACCAGGCTGAAGCGGAGAAAATGCTGAATTGGCTCAAGGACCAGGGCCCCGGGGGCGATCAAGGAGAATCTGAGCGCGAAGAGCACGGAAATCGTGGCCGCGGGGACCACGACAAACATGGCGACAAGGATCACCGCGGGGGCATCATCATCGGTATTCAGCATGTCCCGGTCTTTCGTGACGGCAATTTCCCGCCGGACAGCAAACCCTACTGGGTCATCAATGACCCCTATCGTTCACGCGAAATGGATATTCTGCACAAACTGGGAGTTCGCGACATGCTGGTAGGCCACTGGCATAACGGACGCGTCTTTGGGCACGACGGGATTACCTGGCACGTGGCCCCGGCCACCAGTTGGCTGCCCTGGGGCGGGGAACTGGGTTTTGCCATGCACACCATCAGTCCGGACGGAAAAGTGAGAACTGAATTCGTGCCACTCGGGACCCAGCCCTAGCCCGCATGGCCGCATTGCCCGCCTGCGGTTATGCGGCCAGGATGTCCTCGGTGCGGTAGCGCCGGCGCTCCGGCCGTCCGGCAGGCACGCTCGCCGGCCACGGTTCCTCAACCGCCATCAGGGCCAGTGCTGCGCCCAGCAGCGCAAGGTTCTTGCTGAAGTTGATCATGTCATTCATCCGCTGGTTTGGATCTTCTTCGCTCCAGAAGTTGTGCATCGTGGGTGAG
>DATIWA010000057.1:0-1759 GCA_035465515.1 Candidatus Limnocylindrales bacterium
TATCGTGATGATGCCGTGGCGCAAACTCCGAGTTGCTTTTGTTTCCACTCCCAGGCGGAACTCAGGATCTTCCTCAGAGAGGAATGTTCCGGCTGCCAGTGAAGTTCCTCCATGATTCGCCGCGGGCTGGCGCACAGCACGGGCGGATCGCCCGCTCTGCGTCCTTCCACCCGCACCGGTATGGAGCGCCCTGTCACCTCCGCGACTGCGTCGCAGATCTGACGGACGGAGTAGCTTTGTCCCAGCCCGATGTTGTAGGAGCGCATACCAGGCTGGTCCATTTTTTGCAATGCGCAGATGTGGGCGTGGGCGATGTCCAGGACGTGAACATAATCCCGCAGGCATGTCCCGTCCGGGGTTGGGTAATCGTCTCCGTAGATGTTGAAGAATTCCCGCTCGCCGCTCGCGGCCTCGAGCAACAGCGGGATGATGTGGGTTTCGGGTTGGTGCCGCTCGCCCAGATCGCCGGTGGCGCCTGAGGCATTGAAATACCGGAATGCAATCACGCTCCAGCCATAGGCCTTCGCATACCATTCCAGCGCTTCTTCCAGCATGAGCTTGGTGCGCCCATATGAATTCACGGGCTTCTTGGGGGCGTCTTCGTCAATGGGCACGGTCTCAGGCGTTCCATAGACGGCCGCCGATGAAGAGAACACAAAATTCTTCAGCCCCGACGCGCGAAGCACTTCCAGCATGGTGATGGATGCCGCCACGTTCTGCTGAAAAAACACCCCGGGGTTGCTCACCGATTCTGGGATCAGCGCCTTGGCGGCGAAGTGGAACGCCACGTCAAATTTCGTTGCCCTGGCCAGCGACCCGAGCGCGGCACGGTCACCGATATCGGCGCGGAAGAAGGCCGCCCCTTGCGGCACGGCGTCCTCGAATCCGGTGGACAGGTCATCCACCACCGTCACCGAATGGCCCAGCCGCAGCAGTTCAGCGCAGCACACCGAACCAACGTAGCCAGCACCGCCGGTCACCAGAATGTTTGCCATCAATACGCACCTGCGCCGCGCACCACCCGCAGCGGTGTTTTCAGCAATATTGCCACATCCAGAGCCAAAGACCAGTTCCTCACGTAATACAGGTCCATGGCTACGCGCTCCTGGTAGGAAACTTCCTGCCGCCCCTGGATCTGCCAGTATCCCGTCAGTCCGGGTTTAACGCTGTTAAAAATCCAGGCCGCATCGCCGAACTTCTCCAACTCCGCGGACGTGATCATCCTCGGCCCCACCAGGCTCATCTGACCGCGCAGCACGTTCCAGAGCTGGGGGAGTTCATCCAGGCTGGTTTTTCGAATGATTGCCCCTACGCGGGTCACGCGCGGGTCCTGCTTGAGCTTGAAGCTGATTTCGAATTCCCTGCGCAGTTCCGGGTTTCGCTCCAGCATCTGGTCGGCATCAACGCGCATGCTGCGCAGCTTGAAGGCGTCGAACGCGCCCCCCGGGCCTACCACGCGCCGCCGGTGGAACACCGGGCCACCATCCTGTAATTTGATCAGCAGCCCAAGAACGGCAATCACAGGCGACAACAGGACCAGCAGCAATGCCGCGCCACACACGTCCATGCTCCGCTTGCCCGCCCGCCCGGCGGAGGTCATGCGGGATTCTTCCCGATGCGGGCCGAATTCAAGCTCTTCGGCGGCAGAGGCAGGCATTCTTACACTCCTGCATTCGCGGTTCGCCCGACGATGGTCTGTTTAAGCGAACTGAGGTCGGACTCCACCATCATCTCAATCAACTGTCTGAAGCTCACTTCG
>DATIWA010000058.1:0-2207 GCA_035465515.1 Candidatus Limnocylindrales bacterium
CGCATATCGCTCCCGAATGGCTGACGCCGAATAAAGATACAGCGGCGTGCCGAATTGTTCCGCCAGTCTGCTTACCGGTATGCGCTCGCAATAAAGCTCTTCGCTCTCATAGATGAACGCCGGGGGCCGCGTGAACATGACTGGGGATTGTAACAAAGCAGCAGTTGGCTCCTGCCCGCTGCAAAGCCGCCTTCGGGCCGCCGGTGAGAACGTTCATAAAGCTCAGGAGGGTCTTATTGGCGTTAAGGCCCTCCTTCTCCGCCGGTAATTCAATGCCCGGAGTACCGTCCGGCGTACGGTTCCAGAACCCGCGAAAAATGCTGCGCTCGCATCCTGGAATTTCACGCAAATGCCTCAGTCTTCAAATTCCTGTTGCTTCCAAATATCAAACACCGTCAGTGCGGCGTTCAGGCCGCAAACGGATCTTGCGCAGGCCAACCTGCGCGCGCGACGCACGATTCAATTTTGGTTTGCTTGTTTGCGAAAGTGGGCTAACACCGGGGCAATTCCGCTGGATGCCTTCTATCGAGCGCTCCATTCACCATGGAAGCCGAGGCCCCTGTTCGGAGTGACGTTGAGAGACAACGTTGTCCTGAGCGCCTGGAGTTTGCTCCGCGTGCGTTAACAATGGATTAGATAAACATTAAAGAATCTAATGTCGGGGACTTGTGTCGAAGGGAGAGAAAAAGTGTAAATTACCGGGCCGCCGAATGCGCCAATCATCCAGCGACCCGCAACGCCACGCCCGTTTCAGCTACGCAGACCCGGGCCAGGGCGAACTTTAAACAGCGGAAGCCAGCCTTTAAGAGCGTGCTCCCGCTGCCAATCCTCACGAAACAGGCTCTCAGTTTGCGAGGAAACAACCTCAATGCAAACAACAACTTAGCGATATTTTTTGGGGCAGCGTTATCGTCTTAGCGGTTCCAGAATCGCCGTCTGAGATTAGAATCAAAAGAAATCTACATTAAATTTTCTAATTTACTCATTGATTGCCTTGGATGTGTGCACACGGCCATGTAAGCCGGCGGACGAACTAGCCTCGGCGCTGCCGGGCTACCTCATACATAACAATCGCCGCCGCCACAGAAACATTCAGTGAGGGCACTTTCCCCAGCATGGGAATCGATACCAGAAAGTCGCATTTCTTACGCACCTGCTCGTGCAAACCGTGTCCTTCCGCTCCCAGGACCAGCGCGCAATCCATTTTGTAGTCCACTGCGTCATACGATTTTTCCCCGCGCTCGTCCAGGCCCACCGTCCATATGTTCCGCGATTTCAAATCTTCCACCGTGCGGCCAATATTGACGACCTTTGCGATGGGCAGATACTCCGTGGCTCCGGCCGACGCCTTGACCACCGTTGGCGTCACTCCCGTTGCGCGGCGTTCGGGAATAACGATGCCGTCTGCTCCCGCGCCTTCGGCCGTCCGTATGATGGCGCCCAGATTATGGGGATCTTCAACCCCGTCCAGCACCAGCACAAAAGCGTATTCGCCCCGCTTATGCGCCAGGAGGTCTTCAAGGTCCGCATACTGCTTTTCCGCCGTGACGGCAACCACGCCCTGGTGGCTGGGAGTCCGTGCCAGCCGCGTGAGTTGGTCGCGCGGCATGGTGCGCACGGGAACACCGGCGGCGCGGCAGAGCTGAGAGATCTTCTGGATACGCGCATCCCCCCGCCCGGGCCCTATGGCAACGTATTCAAACCCGCGCCCGCGTGCGGCCAGCGCCTCTTCCACCGCATGGATTCCGAAGATGATCTGCATTGGACTCAGCAGCAGATCATACACGGAAGCGCTCAGGTCCGGCGCGGCGATGAATCCCTGCCTGCGCAACCCACGGCTGCCCAGCCCATCAAGGCTCCGGCCACTACGTCGGAGAGGTAATGGTAGCCGTCATAAACTGCGCTCAGGCAGATGAGGCAGGTGCAAATAGTGAAGAGCGACCGTGTCCTGGACAGATATCGCCAGGCAAACGCCGTGCAGATCACCGCCAGGGCCACATGGCTGCTGGGGAAGGCGTTGCCATGGACCCCGGCGCCGCCCTGTATGGTCTGGACCAGCCAGGAGAAAATCGCCCCGTCCGGCGGAAGATGGAAATTGCTCAAAGCATGGCGCGGCCCCTCCGTCGGGAAACCAAGGTAAACCGCAAATGAGATGAAATACATGAGCACCGCACTGAGCACCAGCCGGCGAAAGACGCTCTTGTCTT
>DATIWA010000059.1:0-11128 GCA_035465515.1 Candidatus Limnocylindrales bacterium
TTCAGCGTAAAGTCGGGATTCTGGGCGGAGAGCGCGAGCGACGATATGAAAAAAAGCAAAAAGAGCAGAGGTACTCTGATTTTCATGCCCGTGATGGTACCACGACGGGAGCAATGCGAATCCTCGCGATGAAAAGGCCCCGGCGATCTGCCGGGGCCTTGGGTTACGCGGTCGGGCGCTCAAGTTATTTGGGAGGTTCCTGGTCTTTCATCATCTTCACGCTGGAGACAGTCAGCATGCCGTTGTCCAGATTGCCCTTTACCATCACGTGATGGCCTTCGTGGCCTTTCAGGACCTCAGGGTTCGTCACCGGAATCACGGCTTTGTCGCTGTTGACAAAGACCAGCTTCTCGCCGGCATCGGCGCACTTTTTGGCGCAATCGGCATTTACCTTGGCCCCGCACTTGGCGTCGCTGACCCATCCATGCCAGCTTCCCGTTTTGGCAAGCCCCAGGCTCGCGGTCAACCCCAGAAAAAGCATCGTTGCAAGAACTCTCTTCATTTGTGTCTCCTCGCAGGTTGTTGGTATCTTGGAGGATGCAGTGCTTCTGCACTCCAGGCTATGTACGGACGCAGCAGGGCGCCGGATTGCCGTTCTGACTCATTGCCCGGGAGCGGAGCAGCACCGGTACAACCCGTCAATCCGGGTAAAATCCATTCAGCAACGGCCATCGTACTTAGAAGGAAGCAGAGACCAATGCGCGTATCTGGCACGCAGGTGTCAAATCCAAAAGATGAAGCGGCCTTGATCGCGCGCATCCGCGCCGGCGACGAAAGCGCCATGGGCGAACTTTACGACCGCTATTCCGGAGTGGTTTACGGAGTGGCTCTGCGTGTGCTCGCTGACACCACGGCGGCGGAGGATGTCTTGCAGGAAGTGTTCCTTCAGCTCTGGCGCCAGCCGCAGGCTTTTGACGCCGGCCGCGGCCGTCTCGCGCCATGGCTTGCCGTAATCGCGCGCAACCGCGCCATTGATCTGCTGCGCAAGCGCCCCATGGAAGAAGACATCAGCGAGCTGCCCATTGCCACCGGCGTGGATATGGAAGATGAAGCGGCGGGACGGCTGGCAATTGAAAAAGTGCGCGCTGTGCTCGCACAACTTCCCCAGGAACAGCGCCGGTCGCTGGAAATGGCATACTTTGAAGGCCTGACGCATACCGAAATCGCCGGCAAGACCGGAGAGCCGCTGGGAACGGTGAAGACCCGCATCCGCTCCGCACTGCTGGCCTTGAGAAAAGCATTGGCATGAAAGAGCACGCACAATACGCAGACGCACTGGCGCTCTACGCCATGAATGCGCTTGACGACCAGCGCGAATTGGCCGACTTGCAGGCCCACCTCGGCACCTGCGGCGAGTGCCGCCGCGAGTTGGAAGCTTTGCGCAGTGACACTGCCCTGCTGGCCCTTTCCGCTTCGGGTCCCCAGCCGCCGCAGCGCGCGCGGCAGCGCCTGATGCAGGCCATTGCCGCTGAGCCACATCATGAAAGCAAGGCAAAATCCAGAGTGGTGGTAGGGCGCTTGCAGTCACGCTGGCCCCGGCTCGCGCCCGTCGTCGTCGCTGCTCTCCTGGCGGTGATCGGGATCGGCCTGCTCCAGGAAACCCTGCGACTGCGCCGGAAAAATGAAAGACTCGCGGCGGAAATGCAGGATGTAAAACGACAGGCCCAGCTGGCCCAGGAAGTTCTGGCCATGCTCAATGACCCGCAGGCCGTCCGCATGACGCTGGTCGGCGTGAAAACCCCGCCGCAGCCGCAGGTCAAAACCGTTTACAAGCCCGATAAAGGCCACGTTCTTCTGCTGGCTAATAATCTTGCGCCTCTGCCGGACGACAAAGTTTATGAACTCTGGCTGCTCCCCATGGGAGGCGGCGCTCCCATGCCCGCCGGCACCTTCCAGCCGGATGAAAAGGGCAACACCATGATGATGCATACCATGGAAAGCCCCGGTGTTCAGGCCCGGGCCTTTGCCGTGACCATCGAGCCGCGCGGCGGCAGCCCGTCGCCGACCACGCAAGCCTTGATGATGCCGGCAAGCTAGCGCATTCGCTCCAGGCGCTCATCTTTGAGCTGTCGCAAATTGCTGTTTACCCGCTTTTTCTCCAGGACCTCCTCGTCCTCCCGAAGGCGCTGCGGCATACTCCAAAACCCGCGGGTGTCACGCTGGGCGGGTTCCAGAGAGCGCGGCGTCCGGGAAACGAGTCGAAGCATCCCCACGACGCTTCAGATGAATGACGCTTCAGGGAATTTTCACGGCACGCACCGCTCTTGATTGCCCATTTTTTGCTCAGCGCCTTTGCCGTGAAAAACAATTCTCTTGCTTCTCATGCGGGCTCCCCCCTTTCAGGGCAACTCCGGGCGAGCACTTATCTCGCTTGTGCCGGTCATTTTTCTGTTGACACGCACCGGCCCAGGAATGCATATTTATACATCTAGCTGAATAAATATTCGCCATGACCAAATTGGCCCGCCAGCAAACGATTGTCGAACTCGCGCACGATGGCCCCCTGCCCAACCAGCAGGAACTGGCCAGGCTGCTGGCGCGGCGCGGATTCCAGGTCACGCAGGCCACGCTTTCTCGCGATCTCAATGAATTGCGGCTGGTGAAAACGCCCGAAGGATACGTGCTGCCCAACGGTGACGCCGCGACGGAGCCGCTGCCTGCGGCCTCGCGCGTGGTGCGCGAATTTGTCCGCGAAGTGCGGCGGGCGCAGAACCTCCTGGTCATCAAGACCATTCCCGGAAGCGCACAGCCGGTCGCCGTCGCCATCGACGCCGAAGGCTGGGATGAAGTTGTGGGCACCGTGGCAGGCGACGACACCATCCTGATCATCGCCGCCAACAACAAAAAGGCCAGGCAGTTACAGACTCGACTGGAGGCCATGCGAGCCTGATGCCGCGCACCATCCAACCTGCTGTAGTCGGGGCCACCGGCTACGCCGGCTTCGAGCTGGCGCGTCTTCTCTACCGCCATCCGCGGGTGAAGAAACCTGTGCTCTTCACGCGGGAGGGCGAAGCCGCCGGTCCGGCGCGGCTCGACGATGTCTATCCGCACATCAGCGGCAACGGCGGTTTTCCTCTCGAGCCGTTTTCCTGGGAGAATCTCCGCAAGAAAAGCGTGAACGTGCTGTTCCTGGCCACCCCGCATGAAGTCTCGCGCGAGTGGGTGCCGGAAGCCATGCGCCAGGGCGTGCAGGTGGTGGACCTGAGTGGCGCATGGAGGTTGCTTCAGCGTGAGTCACGGGCCGTCTATCAGTTCCATGATGCCGACCCGGAACTCGCCGAGCAACTGACTGCCCAGGCGGTTTATGGAATTCCTGAACTGCATCGCGAACGACTGAAGTCCGCTTCCCTCGTTGCCAATGCCGGCTGCTATGCGACTTCCATCATTCTGGCGCTGGCGCCGCTGGTGCGCGCCGGGCTGATTGACCCGGCGTACGGCGTAATCTGCGACTCCAAGTCCGGCGTCTCCGGCGCGGGCAAACAGCCCACGCAGAAGACCCACTTTGTGGAAGTCGCCGAGAACCTCTCTGCATATTCAGTCTTTAATCATCGCCACACCGGCGAGATCCTGGAGCAGCTTGGGCTCACCGCAGACCAGTTGGTCTTTACGCCCCACCTGCTTCCCATTCCGCGCGGCATTCTTTCCACCATTTACGTAAGGCTGAACCAGCCGGCGCAGGCGCAGGCAATTGAGAAGCGCATGCGCGAGTTCTATGCCACGTCGCCCTGGGTCCGCATCTTCCCCCACGGCAAGCTGCCGCAGATCCAGTATTCGCTGCATACCAACTACTGCGATCTGGGCTTTACGCTGGCGCCGGACGGCAGGCGCATGGTGATCGTTTCCTGCCTGGACAACCTGATGAAAGGCGCGGCCGGGCAGGCGGTGCAGAACATGAACGTGATGTTTGGATGGGACGAGGAGGAGGGGCTGCAATGAAAATCGTGGTAAAGCTTGGCGGAACCACCCTGGAGGATGCCGCTCTTCTGCAACGCGCGGCGCTGGCGATCAAGCAGCTTGCGCAGGAGCACCAGGTTGCCGTGGTGCACGGCGGCGGCGCGGCGCTCACCCGTGTTTTGAACCAGGTGGGAAAGGCCAGCGAGTTTATTGACGGCCTCCGCGTGACCGACGCCGAGACGCGCGACTTCGCCGTGATGGTGCTGGCCGGCCACATGAATAAGAAACTGGTGGCGGCGCTGGCCGGTATCGGGCAGCCGGCGGTGGGCATGTGCGGCGCAGATGGCATGGCGTTCCGCGCGCGCAAGAAAGCGCCGAACGGCCATGACCTGGGCTTTGTCGGCGAGATCTCCGCGGCCGATCCCCGCTGGATCGAAGCCATCTGGCAGCAGGGGTGCATTCCTGTGATCTCCAGCGTGGCCCTCGGGAGCGATGGCCAGTACTACAACGTCAATGCCGACCAGATGGCTTCCGCCTGTGCCGTGGCCTGCCACGCCAACGCGCTCATCTTCCTCACCGACGTTTCGGGAGTAAAGGATGCCGAAGGCCTGGTGATCCGCTGGCTCGATCTGGGGATGGCGGCTGAACTTACGCAGAAATCCATCATCCACGGCGGCATGTTACCCAAACTCGACGCCTGCAGGAACGCCCTGATGCACGGGGTAAACCGCGTGCGCATTCTTCCGGCAGCAGAGGTGGAAACTCTGCCCGAATTTTATTTCAGCAAGATCGAATCCGGTACGGAGGTGCTGGTAGCGTGAACCTGGAGCAGGTAAAGAAACTCGAAGCCAGGCTGCTGCTGGCGACGTACGACCGTTACCCGGTGCTGCTGCATAAAGGCAGCGGCGTGCATGTGTATGACAACAAGGGCCGGCGGTATCTCGACTTTCTGAGCGGTATCGGCGTCAACGCGCTCGGCTACAACCATCCGGTGATCAGCAAGACCATCGCCCGGCAGGCGCGGCTCCTGATTCATACGTCGAACCTCTTTTACAACGAATACCAGGGCAAGCTGGCCGCCGCGCTGACGAAAATTTCCGGCATGGACCGCGCATTTTTCACCAATAGCGGCACAGAAGCCTGGGAAGGCGCGTTAAAGGTCGCCCGGGCATACGCCAAGACGCACGCCGCGCACGGCACGGAGCCCAAATGGCGCATTCTGGCGCTGGAGCATGCTTTCCACGGCCGCACCTTCGGGGCTCTGGCCACGACCCACAAGGAAAAATATCGGGCGCCCTTCGCTCCTGTAATGCCGGGTGTGGAGTTTGTGAAATTCAATGACGTTGCTGATCTGGAGCGGAAATTTGACTCCACGGTCTGCGCCATCGGCTTTGAATTCGTGCAGGGCGAAGGCGGCATCCGCCCTCTGAGCAGGGAATTCGCCCGGGCGGCGCGCGACCTGGCGCGCCGGAACAACGCGCTGCTGATCGCCGACGAGATCCAGAGCGGCATGGGCCGCACTGGACGCTGGTTCGCCTACCAGCACTACGGGATCCAGCCGGACATGGTTACCGTGGCCAAGCCCCTGGCGGGAGGCTTGCCATTGGGAGCGCTGCTGGCCAGCGAGAAGGTGTCGCAGTGCATGCATCCGGGAATGCATGGCACCACCTTTGGAGGCGGGCCGCTGGCCTGCAGCGTGGCACTCCAACTGATCAACGTCATGGAGCGGCAGAAGCTGCTCAAGCACGCGCAGAATACCGGCGAGTACATGCTGGGCAGGCTGCAGGAACTTGCCCGCAAACACGACTCGATCAGGGAAGTGCGCGGCCTTGGATTGATGGTTGGCCTGGAGCTTGAGTCTTCCGATCTGGCCAAGTCGGTCTTCCAGCAAATGCTGGAGCAGAGAGTGATCATCAACCGCACGGACGAGACCGTCCTGCGCTTTTTGCCGCCGTTCATCATCAAGAAGAAACATGTGGACGAAGTAGTGAAGGCGCTTGACCAGGCGCTGAGCAGGAATGCAGTGGAATTCGCCGGCACGGCCCAACGGAGGACCAAATGATGCCAGCAAGGATGTATGACTACAGCGCGTTCAGCGCGCCCATGGAGCAGGCGGCGGCGTGCCGCGACCTGGTCTCCGTGCAGGACTTCTCGCCGGAAGAAACCCGGTCGCTTTTTGAGCTGACCAACATCATCAAGCACCGTCCGGCGGATTTCCGTGGGGCGCTTGCCGGCAAGCAGCTTGTGCTCTTCTTTGAAAAGGCGTCCCTCCGTACCCGTCTTACTTTTGAGGCGGGAATGGCAAGCCTGGGCGGCACGTCTCTGTTTATGGACCAGACGCGCTCGCGGCTGGGCGAACGCGAGCCGGTTTGCGACATCGCGCGCAACGTGGAGCGCTGGGTTGACGCCGTGGTGCTGCGCACTTTCGAGCACCAGACCATTGTCGAGATGGCGCAGAACACCCGCATTCCCGTCATCAACGCGCTGAGCGACGTGGAGCACCCCTGCCAGGCCTACGCCGACTTCTTTACCCTGCAGGAAAAATTCGGCGATCTGCGCCGCGTGCATCTGGCTTACGTGGGCGACGGCAACAACGTGGCCCACTCCCTCATGCTGGCTGCGGCAAGCCTGGGCACGAGCATCTCCGTGGCCACGCCAAAAGGCTATGAGCCGGACACAGCCATCACTGCCCTGGCGAAACAGATTGCCCGCACCACCGGCGGCATTATTGATATCACCCATGACGCCGCAGCCGCGGTCACCGGCGCGAACGCAATCTATACCGACGTCTGGACCAGCATGGGCCAGGAAGCCGAAGCGGCGGAGCGGGCCAAGATTTTTGCGCCCTATCAGGTGAACCAGGAACTGTTCTCGCTGGCTGCGCCGCACGCCTATTTTATGCACTGCCTGCCGGCGCATCGCGGCGAGGAAGTTGCCGCTGACGTGATCGATTCTCCGCGCTCCATCGTCTTTGATCAGGCGGAGAACCGGATGCACGTGCAGAAAGCCATCTTATTAATGCTGCTGGGCAGCGGCATGGGCCGCGTCTCATCAAGGAGCAATCATGCGTGACAAAGTTGTGCTGGCATACTCCGGAGGACTCGATACCTCCATCATCATTCCGTGGCTCAAGGAGAACTATAACTGCGACGTGATTGCCATGATCGCCGATGTGGGCCAGGGCGATGACATTGATGCTGTCATCGAGAAGGCGCACAAAACAGGCGCGGCCAAAGTCGTCGTCGAAGACCTGCGCGATGAGTTTTTGACCGAATACGTCTTCCCTGCCCTGCGTGCCGGCGCGGTGTACGAGCACAAGTATCTCCTGGGAACATCACTGGCGCGGCCGGTCATTGCAAAACACCAGGTGGAAGTGGCGCTGCGCGAAAACGCCACGGCCCTGGCTCACGGCTGCACGGGCAAAGGCAACGACCAGGTACGCTTCGAACACGCGTTCCAGGCCCTGGCCCCGGAATTGAAGGTCATTGCGCCGTGGCGCGTATGGGACCTTAAGTCACGCGAGGACTGCCTCGATTACGCCGAGCAGCGCGGCATTCCCGTTGCCGCCAGCCGCGAGAAAATCCACAGCCGCGACCGCAATATCTGGCACCTGAGCCATGAAGGCGGCGAACTGGAAGACCCGGCCAATGCCCCCTTCGAGAGCACGTGGCAGCTTACGCAATCGCCGCAGCAGGCGCCCGACCGTGAAGAGACAGTCACCATCGGCTTTGCGGCGGGAACACCTGTTTCCGTCAACGGCCGGAAGCTTGACGCTGTGTCCCTTGTCGAGTTGCTGAACGAGATCGGAGGCCGCAACGCTATCGGCCGCGTGGACCTGGTGGAAAACCGGTTTGTCGGCATCAAGTCGCGCGGCTGCTATGAGACGCCGGGCGGAACGCTGCTGCTTACCGCGCATCGCGAACTGGAAGCGCTGTGCCTGGAACGCGACCTGACGCACTTCAAGCAGCAGATCGCCCTCAAGTATGCGGAGCTGGTTTACTACGGCCTGTGGTTCACGCCTCTGCGTGAAGCGCTGGACGCTTTCGTCAACGCGACCCAGAAAGAAGTCACCGGCACGGTTACGCTGAAGCTCTACAAGGGCAACATCGCCGTCGGCAGCCGCCAGTCCGAATACTCGCTCTACCGCACCGATCTCTCCTCATTCACCATGAGCGAGACGTACGATCAGAAGGACGCGGAAGGCTTTATCCGCATTCTTGGACTGCCGGCGCGCTCGCGGGCGATGCTCAAGGACCGTCTTGGCAAAGAGGAGATCGCGAAGTGAAGATGTGGTCGGGGCGGTTCCGGCAGCCGCTTGATCCCCGGTTCGAAGAATGGCAACGGTCGTTCCCTTTCGACTGCAAGCTGCTCTTGTATGAACTGGCCGCCAGTCGCGCGCATGCCCAGGCATTGCGGGCAGCCGGCGTGCTTTCGTTCGAGGAACATAAGCTCCTGCTCTCAGGCCTTGACGAAATCCGCCGCATGAGTGACCAGGAGCCGGACTTCCTGAACGATCGTGAAGCCGAAGACGTGCACCATTTTGTCGAAAAGAAACTGGTCAGCCTGATCGGCGAGACCGGCAAGAAGCTGCACAGCGGGCGCAGCCGCAATGAGCAGATCGCTACCGACCTGCGCCTGTTCGCGCGCCAAAGCATTGACGAGTTGCGGGCATCCCTGGCCGGGTTTCTTGAAGCCTTGCTCACCCGCGCTGCTGAAAACAAAACGGCGATCATGCCCGCATATACGCATCTTCAGCGCGCGGAACCCGTGCTGCTTGCGCATTGGCTGCTGGCGTACTTCCAGATGTTTCTGCGTGATGCCGAGCGCCTGCTCGACTGCCGCAAGCGCCTCAACGAATGTCCCCTGGGATCGGGCGCCATTGCCGGCGCGCCGTTGCCGCTCGACCGCCAGATCGCCAGCCGCGAACTAGGCTTTGACCGCCCCACCGCCAACAGCATGGACGCCACCAGCGACCGTGATTTCGTCATCGACTTGGCCAACGCTCTCTCCCTGCTCGGCGTGCATCTCAGCCGCTGGGCGGAAGAGCTGATCCTCTTCGCCACGCAGGAGTATGGATTCATCCGTTTACCGGAAGCCTACTCCACCGGCAGCAGCGCAATGCCGCAAAAGCAGAACCCCGATTCCCTGGAGTTGATCCGCGGCAAATCGGCGCGGCTGATTGGCTGCCAGATGGCCTTGCTCGCAACAGTCAAGGGCCTGCCTCTCGCTTACAACAAGGACATGCAGGAAACGCAGGAGCCCTTATTTGAAGCCGTAACCACCGCCGCCGCGTGCGTGGCAATCGCCACGGGCTTCATGCGACAGGTCGCGTTCAATCTTGACCGCATGCGCCGGGCCTGCGAACACGGCTTTATGAACGCCCTCGCGGCTGCAACATATCTCGTTCATCGCGGCGTTCCTTTTCGTCAGGCGCATGAGGTCATCGCCCACGCGGTCCAGAGATGCCTTGAAAAACACTGCGAACTCCAGGACCTCCCGCTCGATGAGCTGCGCCAGTTCAGCCCGGCGTTCGGACCGGACATTCACCAGAACCTGACCCTCGATGCGGTGCTGCAATGCCATGATGTTTCCGGCGGAACAGCGCCTGGACAGGTGCAGAAAGCCTTATCCGCGGCCCAGGCCCAGCTTGCCGCTTTGCAGGGGGCGCATGCTCACGCGTAAAGCCGTACTGCCGGACGTAGAACAGATCCACGCCATCATTCGCTCCTACTCGGGCAACGGCACGCTGCTGCCGCGCACCATGTCCGAGCTCTGCGAAAATGTGCGCGACTTCGTCGTTGCCGAACACGAAGGCCGCATCATCGGCTGTGGCGCGCTGCATCTGTACGGCATGCACCTGGCCGAGATCCGATCCATCGCCGTGGTTCCTTCCGCCAAATCCCTTGGCGCCGGCCGCCGGCTCGTGCAGGAGCTGCTTGATGAGGCGGAGCGGCACAAGGTCACCTGCGTCTGCCTGTTCACCCGCATCCCCGAATTCTTCTCCCGGATGGGATTCATGGTGGCCACGCGCGAAGACCTTCCCGACAAGATCTACAAAGACTGTCTCCACTGCCCCAATCTTTACGCCTGCGACGAAATCGCCATGTATCGCGGCGAGATTCCACGGCAGGTTGGCGCGCGTGACGTTGAAATTCCCATTCCGCTGGTGAGGCTGCAGGCGTGACCTTCAACCCGCCGCAGGGCTTTCTCTTCTCCGCCGCAACCGCCGGCATCAAGGCAAGCGGCAAACCCGATCTGGCGCTGGCCATTGCCCCGGACGGCGCCTCCGCCGCAGCCATGTTCACTCGCAACCAGGTTGTCGCCGCGCCTGTCACGGTCGGGCGCGATCACCTGCGCGCTTCCGGCGGACGCGTTCATGTTTTGATCGTCAACGCGGGAAATGCCAATTGCGCCACGGGCAAGAACGGCTTGCGCGCGGCCAAGTTCGTTTGCCGGCAAGCAGCAAAGGAATACAGGCTCAAACCTCAGCAAATCTTTCCCTCTTCCACCGGGATCATCGGCGTGCCCTTGCCGGTGGAGAAGATTGCTGCCGCTCTACCGGAACTCTTTGCCGCGGCCCGCCCCGGAACGGAGCGCTTTGATGCCTTCGCCCAGGCGATCCTTACCACGGACACCCATAAGAAAATCGCTTCTCAGTCCATCGCCCGCAACGGCGTAACCGTCACTCTCGCCGGTGTGGCCAAGGGGGCCGGCATGATCCATCCAAACATGGCCACCATGCTGGTGTATCTGTTTACGGACCTGGCCGCTTCAACGCGCGAACTCAAGCAGGCGCTGAAGTCGGCGGTGGAAAACACCTTCAACAACATCTCCATTGACGGCGATACCTCCACCAATGACACGGTACTCCTCCTGGCCAGCGGCAAAAGCGGCGTGCCTTTCAAGGCCGTGCACAGCGAATTCAAGGAGGCCCTGTCCAGAGTGTGCCGCTCCCTCGCTGCGCAGATCGTCGCCGATGGTGAAGGCGTGAAGCACGTCATTCGCCTCAAGGTTGAGCAGGCCGGCTCCGCGGAACAGGCCCGCCGGATCGCACGCGCCATCGCCACTTCCCCACTGGTCAAGACGGCCTGGGCCGGGGCCGACCCTAACTGGGGACGAATCCTTGCCGCCATCGGCTATTCCGGCACAAAGATCAACCCGCAGCGCATCAATATCTACCTGGGCGACCAGCAGATCTGCCGTCACGGCGCAGCCTGTGCCTTTGACGCCGCCC